>JASFHH010000029.1:0-19204 GCA_050123335.1 Gammaproteobacteria bacterium | reverse complement strand
CATCTTTGAGGGCCGGGTCTTTACTAATTACAAAGCAACAAACAAGGCACTTGTAATTAGTAAAGACCCGGCCCGACTACTCCCATATTACAATGACACAATGCAACTGCTAATGCATCAGCTGCATCAGTTTGCGGCACACCTGATAAATTCAATAAAACTTTTACCATTTGTTGCACTTGAGTCTTTTGTGCTGCTCCGTAACCAACTACCGCTTGCTTAATTTGTTTAGCTGAATATTCAGCAACTTTTATTCCATCCAATGATGCAGCAACAATCGCGGCACCACGCGCTTGACCAAGTTTTAATGCAGACCCAGGATTTTGATGCATAAAAACTTGTTCGATTGCAACTTCATGCGGTGGAAATTGTGTTATCACTTCACGAATACCATAATAAACTTGTTGTAATCGCTGCGCAATTGTATCAGCAATAATTTGAATACAACCGCTAGCAAGATAACTAGCTTTTTTACCATCAAAATCAACCACACCATAACCAGTTATGCGTGACCCAGGATCAATGCCTAGAATGATTTTATTCAAGCGCCCTCCAATTCTTTTGCCACCTCATCAGACACTTCAGAATTAGTATGTACCTCTTGCGTATCATCCAAATCTTCCAATACATCAATCATTTTCAAAACTTTTTCCGCATTTTCTTTATCTAATTCAACTTTAGTGGAAGGAATCATCGTAATCGCTGCATATTCAAAAGTTAAACTAGCTTCAATCATTGCATCTCTAACTTCAACAAAATTATCTGGTAAAGTAATTACATCAATAGAAGTATCGTCATTCACAATTATATCTTCTGCACCAGATTCCAATGCAATTTCCATAATTTTATTTTCATCTGCACCTTCTGCAAAACTGATACGACCACGATCAGCAAATAAATAAGCTACTGAACCAGAAGCGCCTAAATTTCCACCCGCCTTGCTGAATGCATGCCGCACTTCATTTACCGTGCGATTACTATTATCAGTCATCGACTTAACCAACACAGCTACACCACCTGGACCGTAACCCTCATATATCACTTCTTTTAATTCCATTCCATCAAGATTACCAGAACCGCGTTTAACTGCACGATCAATTGTATCTCTAGGCATATTTGCACCTAAAGCCTTATCAATTGCTAAACGCAAACGTGGATTTGCAGAAGCATCGCCACCACCCATACGTGCAGCAACCGTAATCTCACGAATTAATTTAGTAAAAATTTTACCGCGCTTTTTATCCTGCGCACCCTTACGATGCTGAATGTTCGCCCATTTACTGTGACCTGCCATAAATTCACCTGATTACAAAAAATAAAGTTGTCGGGTCGCGAGCTTTACATAATTACAATGCCCAGCCTGTCGCTTTGTAATCATGTAAAGCTCCGACCCTCAATAAATTTAGCTATTACCTCATAGTCATGTAATAGCTCGCGTCCCGCGTTACTTCTTAATAACACGTACATGTAATTCATTTAATTGCTCGTCGGTAACCGTCGATGGTGCTCCGGTCAACGGACAAATTGCTGATGCAGTCTTCGGAAACGCAATCACATCCCGAATCGATTCGGTACCTGTCATTAACATTGCAATCCGATCAAAACCAAACGCGATTCCTCCGTGCGGTGGAAAACCATATTTCATTGCTTCCAATAAAAAGCTAAATTTTTCCTGCGCATCTTCATCACTAATCCCCAACAAACGAAATACTGCTTGCTGTACCTCTGGAATATTAATTCGAATTGAACCACCACCCATTTCCATTCCATTAATTACCATATCATACGAGCGCGCGTTACATTCACCTGGATTTTTTTCAAGTTCCGCAACATCTGTGGTTTGCGGCGCAGTGAATGGATGATGCACTGAATGCCAATAACCTTCATCTGATTCAAACATCGGAAAATCTGTGATCCACAAAGGCGCAAATCCATCTTCAATTAAATCATAATCTTCTGCAATTTTAATCCGCAATGCACCTAATGCTTCGTTCACTACCGATTTCTTATCTGCACCAAAAAATAATATGTCACCAGTTTCAGCGCCTGCACGCTCTAAAATTTTCTGTAAAACTTCTTCTGGTAAAAATTTCAATATCGGCGATTGTAACCCTTTAACACCAGAAGATAAGTCGTTAACTTTAATGTATGCCAAACCTTTGGCTTTATAAATTTTCACAAATTCAACATAATCATCAAGTGCTTTGCGGCTAAGCTTTTCGCATCCTTTTGGTAAGCGCAAAACGGCAACTCGACCATGAATATCATTCGCAGGTCCAGCAAAAACTTTAAATTCCACATTTTGCACTAAATCACCAACATCAACTAACTCCAACGGAATACGTAAATCTGGTTTATCACTACCAAAACGATGCATTGCTTCGTGATAAGTCATCTTTGGAAACGGCGGTAATTTTATATGCAATAATTCGGAAAACAAATAACGCATCATTCCTTCCATCAAATCCTGCACTATTTGTTCATTGGTAAATGACATTTCTATATCAATCTGAGTAAACTCCAATTGCCGATCAGAACGCATATCTTCATCGCGAAAACATCTTACTATTTGATAATAACGATCCATTCCGCTCGCCATAAATAACTGCTTAAATAACTGCGGCGATTGCGGTAATGCATAAAAATGCCCGGGATAAATTCTGCTTGGAACTAAAAAGTCACGTGCACCTTCAGGTGTCGCTTTAGTTAAAAACGGCGTTTCAATTTCTAAAAAATCATGTTGATCTAAATATTTACGCACTGCTTGTGCCAAACGTGCGCGAAACTTCAAACGTTCACACATTTCCGGACGACGTAAATCCAAATAACGATAACGCAAACGCAGATCTTCATTAATTGGAATATATTCATCTAACGAAAAAGGCAAAGGCTGCGCAATATTAAGCACTTCAAGACCAACTGCATTAACTTCAATATTACCAGTTGTGATTTTTGGATTTTCTAAACCGGCTGGACGTTTTCTAACTTTGCCAATGACTTTTAATACATATTCATTACGTATACCTTCAGCAATTTTGAAAATCTCTGCATTTTCATCAGGATTAAAAACCACCTGAACAATGCCTTCACGATCACGCAAATCAACAAAAATCACTCCGCCATGATCACGACGACGATGCACCCATCCATATAATTCAACTTTTTGATCAATATATTTTTCCGTAACTTGACCACAATAACATGTACGCATAGAGTTCCTCAGTTTTTATTTTAAGGGTGTCAAGTCTAGACTTGACACCCATTCTTATTATTATTATTCGAAAATTGCTCCGGCTGTACTACGCCAAGAGAAATAATAAATTTCAATGCCTCATCAATTGTCATATCTAATTCGCAAACATCTTTTTTTGGAACCATCATTAAAAAACCGGAAGTTGGGTTTGGAGTAGTCGGAATAAAAATCGAAATCATATCATCTTCACGACTACATACTTCATTACAAGCACATCCGGTTTGAAAAGCAATACTCCACAAGCCTTTACGTGGATACTCAACCAATAAAACCTTGCGAAACGCTTGCCCTTTAGGACTAAAAACCGCATTTAAGATTTTTTGTACTCCTAAATAAATTGTTCTTACCAACGGAATCCTTGCAATAATTGCATCCCATAATCTTACTAAACGACTTCCCAAAAAATTTGCTACAATCATACCGGTAAAAAACAAAACCAACAGAGTAAAAATTAATCCAAGCCCTGGAAGATGAAAACCAAGCAAATTGTCTGGTTGATATGCTTGCGGCAACAATCTGAAGATGTTATCCATCAAGTCAATCAAAAATTTGAAAACCAATAAGGTTATCCAAACCGGCACCCAAAATAGTAACCCAGAAATTAAATAACGTCTAATTGCTGCCATCATGATGTTTTATTTCCTTTATTGCTTTCTCCGCCATTCTGCTGCGACCCAGTCGATTGATCAGAAGAATCGCGGGATTCAGGCTTTTTAGCTGTTTTATCCTCACCAACTTTCTTGTCTGGTTCCTTTTTGCTTTTAAAATCAGTTTCATACCAACCTTTACCCTTCAACTGAAAGCTGGTCAAAGAAACACACTTTTCTAAAGCATCTTTACCGCACTCTGGACATTTGGTCAAAGGTTGGTCATTATGCTTTTGCAAAGCTTCAAACTTGCACCCACAATGTTTACACTGGTATTCGTAAATTGGCATGAGGAATATTATACCGGATGGAAAGTTAGAAACAACTGATGTTATACAAAATGCTCGCCTGCGTAACATCAGAAACAACTGAGTTTATTGCTTCTCACCCCCAGATCTGCGACAATGCGTACCAATTTTTGCCGATACAAGGAAAACCGTAATTATGCAACAACAATCCAAGCCATTAGGATTATGGACATTAACCGCTCTGGTTTCCGGTAACATGATCGGATCTGGTATTTTCCTGCTGCCATCGACCTTAGCCAAACTTGGCAGTATCAGCCTCCTTGCTTGGATACTCACCGCACTAGGCGCATTCTGTATTGCAATTACCTTTGCTAAATCAAGCACTTTGGTAAAACATAAAAGCGGTGGTCCTTATGCCTATGCTGAAGTTGGTTTCGGCAGATTCATCGGTTTTCAAACAGCATATAATTACTGGATAGCCGTTTGGGTAGGCAATGCCGCTATCGCTATTGCTGCAATTGGTTACTTAATCGTATTTTTCCCAATATTTAACAACACTGTAATTGGCTGCATTCTTGCAATTGTCTTAGTATGGTTGTTCACTATAGTTAATCTCCTTGGTATGCGAGTGGCTGGATTTGTCCAAATATTAATTACCATATTAAAATTCATTCCTATCTTTTTATTTGCAATCATTGGCTGGTGGTATTTTCATCCAAGTTTTTTAACCCAACATTTTAATGTCACACCACTTTCCAACTTTAAAGTTTTCTCATACGCCATCCCATTAACTTTATGGGCATTTATCGGAATTGAATCGGCAACTATTCCCGCTGAATCTGTAAATAACCCAGAAGTGAATATTCCACTAGCAACTTTGTTAGGAACGCTAATCGCTACCGTAGCTTATCTTGCCAGCGCCACTGTAATTATGGGAATGATTCCTATGCAAGTTCTGGCACATTCAACCTCGCCATTTGCCGCAGCAGCTGACGTTATTTTCGGCAAATGGGGTAATTGGCTAATTGCACTTGGAGCAATTATTTCCTGTTTAGGTTGTTTAAATGGATGGATACTAATACAAGCACAAATTCCCATGGCTGCGGCTGATGATGACTTATTCCCAAAAATATTCGCTAAACGCAACAAAGACGGCATTCCTGCTTATGGCATTATTATTACTTCTATATGCATGACCTTATTGTTATTAATAACTACTAGTCCAGATTTAAATAAAGAATTTCAAATTATAATTTCAATTGCGGTAATTGCATCATTAATATCTTATTTTTACACCGCAATTGCTGAAATTATTTTATTAAAAAAAGAAGGCAATAAAACCGGATCAATTACGTTTCACATAATTATCGCTATCATCGCCGCTACTTATTCCTTTTGGGCGATCGCCGGCACAACAAAGAACATTGTGTTTTACCAATTATTACTACTGCTTTCCAGCGTTCCATTGTATTCATGGGAATATTGGCTGAAGAAAAAAAATGTAGCAGAAAATACTAATGATTTACACAGATGATTGTTTTTCCTTTTTTTCTACTTATCAAGGACCTTTAGGCTTAAATCTTTTATTTGGATGTTCTTCTTTTTGATTATCTTCATCTGGATTTCTTTTCCTCTTTTTTTCATTCTTTTTTCCTTTTTGTTTTTTTTCATTATTTTTTGGTTGATTATTATGAAACAAAGGAAGGAATGAGGATGATTTACCAAAATTGTTAAATGGCTGAGTATTAATTCCACTCTGAAACGCTATCGACTCAATTTTTGCCATATACAATTTATAATAATTATTATATATATCGTCTGGAAAAACTTTTTTAAAATTGCGCAAAAATTCCATTGTCTCCATTTTTACTGAATTATCAGAAAGATCTTTTTGCATCTTAGAGAATAAAAAATTCCAGTATGCTTCAATAGCAATTTTATTTAAAATGTCCAGTGATAACAATTCTGATTTCCCATTGGATAATTTACAGTTTTTTAGACTACCATCTTCTTCAAAAATTAAATTATGCGCCTGAAGAAAAAATCGCTTAAAAACTTTCCGAATATCTTCTATTCCTTTTTTATTTAATATAGCCTTATATAAGGCTCGCACAAAAGCAGCGCGTGTATATTCAGATGATATCTTATTTATTAGTTCAATAATTTTTGTTTGTAATTTCTCTATATTTTCATCGTCTTTTTTGTCGAATGTTTCTCTATTAAAGTCCATTTCAAACTCTCCTTCTTCACCATCTCCGTCACCAAAAAAATTATTGCTAAATTCGTCAGATAATTTTTTTAATGGGTTATCATTTTTAATTTGTTTTTTAGGCTTTTTTTGTTTTTTCTTTTGCTTTTCTAATAATTGCTTTCCTGCTGAAGAATTGCATTGTAACATAAAATTTAGCTGCCTTTTTCGTTCAATAAGCATTCCTGGCTTGTACTGTGAAATTAGATCTTTATTAGATACCCTTTGCACTATCCATTCAATCATAGCCACTTTGTGGTCATTTTGATGGATTTTTACATTTTTAACATGTTGGTTTTGCAATATTTTTATTTCTACTTTTGGTTTGTCTTTTCTAAATTTATCAATTAGTGCTTGCTTAAATATTTCTGCAAATAAAGATAGGGCTGAACACTTATTATCATCATCCCCCATGTAATGCGATTTGGCTTCTATGGTATATTTTTTCGGGGCAATAAGTTTTATGTTGATTTCCCCCAAAAATACATCTGAAGAGTTATTACCAAGTGGAAAAAGTATTGTCAATGGAATTAAAACTTTATCTTCTGAAAATATTTTTACGCTTAATTCTTGTAGTTTCATCCAGGCATCATTAATGTCACCAAATGTATAAGGATATGCTAATATGTTTCTGTTTGATTGGCGAAAACATAAATAATTTCCTGATTTTTTTGAAACTATTTTGCTTGGATCAAGTCTTTCAATGATCGCGTTGCACAGAGTAGCAAATTCTTCTGAATCGTAAACATAATTTGTATTAATATCTGAATCTGTAATTTTTTTAGAGTCATTTTTGTTGTCGCTTTGCATTTTGTTTGAATTGGTTATTTTTTTAGATTCTTCATGTGATTTTATTTTCTTAATTCGATTATTGTCATATTTTGCATTTTTAGATTTCAAATATCTTATAATTTCTTCGTTTGCTCCATAGGCTATAGCGAAATCTAAAGGTGTCTCACCATTATTGTTAGTTACGTTTATATCTATATTTTTCTTAATCAATAACTTAAATATTTTTAGCTGCTCATCTTTTGCAAAGTATTCTGTATATAACAACATATGAAGTGCTCCAAGCCCATCATCCCATTTACAATTATCTATTTCTTTGCTGGAAATACCGGCTACAATTTTCTCCGTAAGTTGCCCCATCCCATTATTGATTGCGGATAAGAGTATTATGTGAAGTAGATTTTTAGACTTGCAGCTCCAAAAATAAGCAAGTTCAGGAGATTCAGGCACAAGAGCATCTACATATTTTTCAAGACCTGTATCATCTGCACCATGTTTTATGAGCAATCCTATAATGTTTTCACTACGTTTTTTATATTCTCCTTCATCTTGTATTTTCAATGCCGTATTAAAATAATTTGCCAGTGCACAATATAGCAGCGATTGTTTATCGTTGTTTTTTGCTTGCATATTTGGTTTTGTAAACTTTAGGTAATATTGAATAAGCTCCCAATCATTTGTTGAAATTGCATCAAATAAACCATTTATATTTACATTATACATAGAACCCCCTAAAAAATAGTTAGGTGTCAGATAGCCAAGGCAGTTATTTCAACTACAACCACATTAATTATAGTTTATTAATATTAAGAAAAACTTAAGATTTTAAAAAATCTCAGCTTTTTTTCGTTTTTTAAAATGACGCACAACAAATTATTGTGTTGTTTATATATAGCATTATGATCGACATGATGATTATCATGCTTTTGTTTTGCTACGACAACTTCCCGCAGCAATGTTTGTATTTCTTCCCTGAACCGCATGGGCAAGGATCATTGCGGCCGATTTTCTTACCTTCACGCTTAAAAGTAGTAATGCGAGGACCTGATACTGGTTCTGCTTCATTTTGTGCTTGATCCGACGGCGCCAAAGTATCAATATGCTGATACTGCATACGCTGTGCGTTGACTTGGGCTTGATGACGACGTTGTGCTTCCATGGCAGCCATTTCATCCGGCTCTTCAATCTGAACCGTACTAATAATTTTGATCACTTCGAACTTGATGCTATCCAACATGTCGGAAAACAATCGAAATGATTCCCGCTTATATTCTTGTTTCGGATTTTTTTGTGCATAACCGCTCAAGTGAATACTATGCCGCAAATGATCCATCGTGGCTAAATGCTCTTTCCAATGCATGTCTAAACTTTGCAGCATTACTTGCTTTTCAAATTGGCGCATAACTTCAGAGCCAACTAATTCTTCTTTTGCTTTGAAACTTTCTTCAAGTTTTTGCAAAATTAATTCACGTAAATTTTCTTCGTGTAAATTCGAATCTTTTTTCAACATTTCCGTAAGCGGTAAATCCAAATTGAAATCAGCTTTTAACTGGTGCTCAAGAGCCTCCACATCCCATTCATCTTCCATACTTTGCGGCGGAATATATTGATCAATCACCCGATTAACCACATCTGCACGAATTTTATTAATCGTATCAGAAATATCATCCAAACCCATTAATTCAGATCGCTGACTATAAATAACTTTACGCTGATCATTAGCAACATTATCAAATTCCAGCAAATTTTTTCGCATATCAAAATGAAAAGTTTCAACTTTGCGCTGTGCATTTTCAATCGCCTTAGTAATCCATTTATGTTCAATCGACTCACCTTCTTTCATGCCTAACCGCTTCATAATGCCAGCCACTCTGCCCGTCGCAAAAATCCGCATTAAATTATCATCCAACGAAACATAAAAACGCGAAGAACCTGGATCACCCTGACGACCCGAACGACCACGCAACTGATTATCAATACGTCGCGATTCATGCCGTTCACTACCAATCACATGCAAACCGCCAGCTTCAATCACTGCTTGATGTTTTTGCTTCCATTCGTCACGTAGCTGTTTAATCTGCTCTTCGGTGGGATTATCCAGCTCTGCAATTTTTGCTTCAACATTACCACCTAAAATAATATCTGTTCCACGACCAGCCATGTTAGTTGCAATAGTAACGTTACCTGGATAACCAGCTTGCGCAATAATTTTTGCTTCCTTCTGATGAAACTTAGCGTTTAATACCTGATGCTTAATTTTTTCTTTATTTAATAACGAAGACAAATATTCTGAAGCATCAATCGATGCAGTACCAACTAAAGTTGGCTGCCCACGCATCACACAATCTTTAATTTCTTCAATGACTGCATTAAATTTTTCACGGGCGCTTAAATAAATTTTGTCCGGATGATTTTTACGAATTAATGGTTTATTGGTTGGAATTACAATTACTTCTAAACCATAAATTTGTTGAAACTCATACGCTTCAGTGTCGGCAGTACCAGTCATACCAGCTAATTTTTTATAAAGCCTAAAATAATTTTGGAAAGTAATCGTCGCAAGCGTTTGGTTTTCGCTTTGAATTTTTACGCCTTCTTTAGCCTCAACTGCCTGATGCAAACCTTCCGACCAACGCCGCCCTTGCATTGCACGCCCGGTGTGCTCATCAATAATAACTACTTCGCCATCTTTAACCATATAATCTACATCACGTTTATATAATTTATTCGCACGCAATGCTGCACTCACATGATGCATCAAACCAATATGCTGTGGACTATAAAGATTTTCGTTTTGTTTGATGAGACCCGCTTTATACATTAATTCTTCGATACGCTGATGACCTTCTTCGGTCAAATAAGCCGTTTTTTGTTTTTCATCTAAATAATAATCCCCTGGACCATCTTCTTGCTTACGTTCGGTTAATTTAGGAATCAAAACATCGATTTTTTTGTAAAGATCAGAACTATCATCTGAAGGGCCGGAAATAATTAACGGTGTACGCGCTTCATCAATTAAAATCGAGTCAACTTCGTCAACAATCGCATAATTAAGTTCGCGCTGCACTTTTTCTTCTAAGCTAAATGCCATATTATCGCGCAAATAATCAAAACCAAATTCATTGTTAGTACCATAAGTGATGTCTGCGGCATAAGCTTTGCGTTTTTCCTCAGGACTCATATTAGTTAAATTAACCCCGACGGTTAATCCTAAAAATTTATAAATCGGCCCCATCCATTCTGCATCACGCTCAGCTAAATAATCATTAACCGTCACAATATGCACACCTTTTCCCAGCAAAGCATTTAAATACGCAGCTAGCGTTGCCACCAAAGTTTTTCCTTCACCAGTACACATTTCAGCAATTTTATTTTGGTGTAACACCATACCACCGATTAATTGCACATCAAAATGGCGCATTTTTAAAGTGCGTTTACTCGCTTCACGCACTGTAGCAAAAGCTTCAATCAACAAATCATCTAATTTTGCACCTTCATCCAAACGCTTGCGAAACTCATCAGTTTTGGCACGCAAAGCTTCATCACTTAATTGTTCATATTCAGGCTCCAACGCATTAATTTTTTGCGCTACTTTTGATAAGCGCCTCACCACCCGCTCATTACGGCTGCCAAAAATTTTTTTAAAGATTGTCGATAAAAATAGCATTATAATTTTCCTTAAAATTGTTCACGCATCTGTCATCCCGCGGCTTGACCGCGGGATCCAGAAATATTAAAACTGGCATGGATCCCGCGGTCAAACCGCGGGATGACGGCATTAATTACTCTTTACACTATCTAATTATTATAGCATCATACAGAACTTATATCATGAAGCAACAAATTATCAATGACATTTTACAATCACCAAATAACCAATTATCGAATATAATTACGAAGGTTAATCAGCTGCATACGCTTAATCAATCATTATCTGAAATTTTAGACTCAAAACTAGCCGTACATTGCCAAATCACAAACCTGGAAAATCAAATTTTAACCTTGCTAGTTGATAATTCATCCTGGGGAACTAAAATCCGCTATGCTGCTCCTGAGATCATCAAAAAAATGCATACAATTCCGGAACTCAGCCAAGTTAAGCAAATCAAGTGCATTGTTAGACCAAAACAGCAGTACCGTAATGCAAAACTGCCACAAACAGCACAAAAAATGACCATATCATCAGAAAATGCGCAAATTTTGCGCTCAGTTGCCAACGGAATCAAAGACGAAAAACTAAAGAAAGCACTCTTAAAACTAGTCGGAACGCGGCCCCAAATATTCTAAACCGGTATTTCAACCACCGCCGAAACCGGTTTCAAATAAGTAATTGGCAACTCGGACATTTCTTTAAAATCAACATATTCCCACGCGGTTTCATCAGCTAATAATTTACGCAGCAACATATTATTTAAAGCATGGCCTGATTTATAACCAGAAAAAGCACCAATTACTCCCGAACCTAAAAGATACAAATCACCAATCACATCAAGAATCTTATGCTTAACAAATTCGTCTTCATAACGCAAACCATCTTCATTCAGCACACGAAAATCATCTACCACAATTGCATTATCCAGACTTCCGCCTTTAGCTAAATTCATGCTTTGCATTTTCTCAAACTCAGCCAAAAACCCAAAAGTACGCGCACGGCTAACTTCTCTAACATATGAAGTGCTGGAAAAATCCACAGCTGCCTGATTAGATAATGAACGGAACAAAGGATGATTAAAATCAATAGTAAAGCCTACTTTAAAGCCGTCGAAAGGCTCTAAGACAGCCCATTTATCACCTGCTTTTGCCTCGATTTTTTTCTTGATACGAATAAATTTCTTAGAAGCATCTTGCTCTTTGATCCCTGCAGATTGGATCAAAAATACAAATGGCCCAGCGCTGCCATCCATAATTGGTACTTCTCCCGCAGTAACATCAATATAAGCATTATCGATTCCTAGACCCGCAAATGCTGATAACAAATGCTCTACGGTCGAAACCTTTACACCATCTTTGGCAATCGAAGTAGACATAGTAGTATCTGCAACATACTCTACTCGTGCTGGAATCACGACAGGAACTTCAAGATCTGTGCGGCGAAACACAATCCCAGTGTTAACTGGTGCCGGCCTGAGTTCTAACTCTGCCCGCTCACCACTGTGCACAGTAACACCAGTGGCTTTAATAATATTGTTTAACGTTCTTTGTCTGATCATTCAAACAAGCTTCTAATAGTTTAGATTTAATTGAGAATATTATCATATTTTAATATAAATGTAACAAGTTTTACATAATTAATCTATGATTTATTTACCTTTCTGTTACAATTACCAACATGTCAAAATCACTTCGTAAAATATTAGTCACCAGCGCTTTAACCTATGCCAACGGGCCATTACATTTGGGCCATTTAGTAGAATACATTCAAACCGATATCTGGGTCAGATTTCAGCGCATGCATGGCAATTCGTGCATTTATATATGCGGAAGCGATTGTCATGGAACACCGATCATGATTCAGGCAGAAAAAGATAAAATAACCCCGGAAGAATTAGTCAATAAAGTAAATCAATCACAAATCAAAGATTGCCAGGATTTCATGATTGCCTTTGATAATTTCTATACGACCCATTCTCCAGAAAATCGTGCCCTTGTCGAAGAAATTTATACAAAACTTAAAACCAACGGTGATATTACCAAAAAAACCATCGAACAAGCATACGATGCCGAAAAAAATATTTTTTTACCAGATCGATACGTTAAAGGTGAATGTCCACGCTGTGGCGCAAAAGATCAATATGGAGATAACTGTGAAGTTTGCGGCAGCACTTATTCATCGAGTGAATTAAAAAATCCTATTTCAACTTTATCTGGAACTCCCCCAATTACCAAATCATCCGAACATTTCTTTTTTAACTTACCAAATTATACCGACAAATTAAAAAAATGGACCAGCGCGGGACATCTGCAAAATTCAGTGCTGCACAAATTAAATGAATGGTTTAAACAAGGATTAAAAGAATGGGATATTTCGCGCGACCAACCATATTTTGGTTTTGAAATCCCTGATGCCCCTGGTAAATATTTTTATGTTTGGTTAGATGCACCGATTGGCTATATGGCATCGTTAAAAAATCTTTGCGATAAACGTGATGATTTAAATTTTGATGAATATTGGCAAAAAGATAGTGATACTGACTTATATCATTTTATTGGTAAAGATATTATGTATTTTCACGCATTATTTTGGCCGGCAGTATTAATGAGCGCTGCAAAGCGCACGCCAACTGCGATTTTTGTGCATGGATTCTTGACGATTAATGGCGAGAAAATGTCAAAATCGCGCGGCACTTTGATTTCTGCACGCAAATATTTAGATCATTTAGCACCAGAATATTTGCGTTACTATTTTGCCAGCAAATTATCTAATACTTTAGAAGACCTCGATTTAAATTTCGAAGATTTTCGTTTAAAAATTAATTCCGATCTCGTCGGTAAAGTAGTTAACATTGCCAGTCGCTGCGCTGGATTTATTACTAAACATTTTGATGGCAAATTAAGCAAAGAATGCACTGAAACAAAATTACTGCAAGAATTTATTGATACCGGCAATGAAATCACCAGAGCATATGAACATTTAGAATTTTCACGCGCAGTACGTCTGATTATGTTACTGGCCGATCAGGCAAATCAATACATTGATGCAAAAAAACCTTGGCAGTTAATTAAAGACGAAAATACCAAACAAACAGCTCAAGCAATTTGCAGTGTTGGCTTGAATATGTTTAGGTTATTAATTATTTATTTAAAACCAATTTTGCCCGGATTAGCAAAAAACGCAGAAGAATTTTTAAATTTACCAGAACAAATTTGGGAAGATCATAAAAATATTTTATTGGATCATAAAATAAATAAATTTAAACCTTTGATGCAAAGAATTGAAGCTTCGGATATTGAATCAATTCTAAATTCTAACTGATGTTGTCATCCCGCGGCCCAGCCTGTTGACCGCGGGATCCAGGAAAAAATAACATGAATAAAGACTTTTACATATACATATTAGCTAGCAAGCGTAACGGCACATTATACATAGGCGTTACATCCGATCTAATAAAACGCATTTGGGAACACAAAGAAGGTTTGGCAGATGGATTTACCAAAAAATATAGCGTAAAAAAGTTGGTGTATTATGAACAGCATGAAGACGCTGAAAGCGCTATTCATAGAGAAAAACGACTAAAAGAATGGAAGCGTCAATGGAAATTAGAACTTATTGAAAAATTTAATCCCACATGGAACGATTTGTATGATAGTATTTTGAGTTAATCAACTTACTGGATCCCGCGGTCAAGCCGCGGGATGACGAAACTCAAATGACAATCAAACCGCGGGATGACGATGGAAAGATATAACCATGAACCCGGAAAAACGCAAAAAAATTTTTGAATTATTAAAAAAGAAAATTAAAAAACCGAAAATAGAATTAAACTATTCTAATAATTTCGAATTATTAGTTGTCGTAATTTTATCCGCACAAGCGACGGATGTTAGTGTCAATAAAGCCTCGCCAAAATTATTTGCACGCGCGAACACTCCAGAAAAAATGCTAAAACTTGGCGAAGCTGGATTAAAAAAATATATCAAAACTATTGGACTTTATAATTCAAAAGCAAAAAACATTATTAAAGCCAGCCAAATTTTAGTTGAAAAATATAACAGCAAAGTCCCACATGACCGCAAAGCATTAGAATCATTACCTGGGGTTGGCCGCAAAACCGCTAATGTGATTTTAAACACTGCATTTGGTGAGCCAGCCATTGCAGTAGATACACACGTGTTTCGTTTAGCCAATAGAATTCCGTTAGCTCCCGGCAAAACTCCTGAAGAAGTTGAAAAAAAATTACTGAAATTAATTCCAAAAGAATTTCACTCTGATGTTTCTAACCTACTAATTTTACACGGCCGCTACACTTGCCTTGCACGCAAACCTAAATGCGCAGAATGTGTGATTAGAGATTTATGTGAATATAAAGATAAAAATTTTTAAAACAATCCTGAATCTTGCACAACCAAGCACAACTTAAGTTACTTATTACTTAATACAATTTCACGATTGCACATTTATTTTGGGAAACAACTTAATGTGGTATTGCGATTCGATTCAATAGTTGGTTGCACGCGCTTATTTGCCACCACTTTCTTGTCTGGTTTTTTTTCGCCCGCCTTTTTAGGATTTTTAGAGGTCACACCAAATTTATTTTTTCTGGGGTTTTCATTTTTAGGCTTGCTTAGAACCTGCTCTTCTTTTTTTGAATCATTGAACGGCAAGAAATGTTTATAAGAACCAGGACCAACGAGCTTGTCATGCAATTGTTCGTCAATAGCATTGACGTGCTTTTCTAAAATACTTAGTAAACCGCTTTTAAAAAGATTCTTTTCTTTGCGTAATTTAATAATTAACCCTTGCATTTTTTTCCAAAGCAAAAGATAATTTTCATAAGAACTATTTTTCTTTAAACACGAATCTATAAGCTCATTAAGTTTTTTGACAAAACCATTTCTGTTTTTCTTGCGCCTCCAAGCAAAAATTCGTTTTAAAAAACCTTTTTTATGAATACGATGTTGATACTTAGCCAATTCAGATCGAAGATCAAAAAAAGTTTTTTTATTATTATCTTTAGTGTGATCTTTTAAGATCTCAAGCAATTTTACATCACTTTTTTTCTGCCCAGGTCTAAAAAAATAATAAATTTTATTTTTTAATTTTTTCTCCAATTTTTTCTTTGCGCAGAGCAATATATAATTTGTCACATCTCCGTTTTGATGACTGCCTCCGCCTATTGCAAAATATTTAACAGCCACATAGTTTTCAAACCATTTTTTAGTTTTTACCGCATTTTTTTCAATTTTGCTTAAAATTGATGATGTTTTAACACGCATCTCAGATGATAATAATAATTTAACTTTCCCTAAAGATTTTGGCACAGAACCAAATTTATCAAACTTTTTTTGTGCTATTGCGTATTTGAATTTAGGAGCCAGACATATAAAATGATTGCGAATTTTAATCATAGCTTTTCTATTCAGCTTATTATCATCTGAATTATTCAAATATTCTTGTATGAATTTTTCCAGTTTTTCACCACTAGGCTCAGCACCATTTAATATTTTTATCAGTTTGTCAAGAAATGGTTTTGCTTGTGGATTTTTTTTTGAAAGATTTTCACATGCTGTTAAATATTCATAACATATAAGTGCAGTTTCAAAGTCATCATTATCTTTTTGTTGATAACATTTAGGCAACACCAAACTTAATGCATTTATTTTTTTTATTATAATGGGGGATGATTCTTTATTTTCTTCATTTTCTTTATTCTTATTTATATATTCAGGTAAATCATTCTTTAAAGACCGTATTAATACGCTTAATCTTATTATCTTATCATTATTTAAATTTTTTGCGCTTAAAAGCTTCTGCACCCCTTGCAGCTTATGTTGTTGGTTAATATCGTAAAAATATTCTAGAGCAAAGACATGCTTCAAGTTAAACGCATCACTCTTTTTGTTCTTTTTTATTTTTTTTCCTGCGTATTTCAAAGCCTCGACCCAATCGGAATCATTATTACCTGGCTTTAAATTATTTTTATCTGAACACCAGTCATACAGTGCTTGCACCTGCTCTTGCCAAGTGTTTTTCTCGAGGATTTTTCCTAGTGTACCTGCCATTTCACTACCCCTCGCATTACTACTACCCTATATTTATAGTATAGACCATGCAGGCGAAGTGGTTAGTTAAAATAGGCAAAATTTATACTATCTTTAGGTGTTTGATTAATTCGAAAAAAATCAATAAAATCAATGTTTTATAGTGGTGTGTGTAAATTTCCCGTGCGCATAACCGATTGATTTTACAGCAGGTATCTGACACCCTGCCTTACCTAACCAACATCAAACTCATCCCAATTTTTACGTCTCGGTGTTTTACGTATCAACAAAGTTAAACCAGCACCAATAAACATTAAAATCGGTAAAAACAACAATGCATGTTGATAAGTATGTGCAGAATAATAATGAATATTATGCCGTATTTTTCCATCCCAAAACCAATCTAATAATTTACCAACCAACGGTTGACAAATAACGCCTCCCGCCATAGTTAACAAGTTGATAAAAGAAACTGCTGTTGCTGCCATATGAGTTGGATTATTTTCTTTGCTAATAACAAAACATAAAATATGAAAGCATGTCCCTAAGCCAAATAAAAATAACATTAAACATAGTAGCGGAAAAAACAAATCAATTGGCTTTAAAATTACTATCGTTGCGGCAATTGCCGCAATTATACTACCAACAAGAAGCAATATTTTACGAGCTTTAATTTTTTCAGAAAACCATCCTATTAACGGCGCTCCAATTAACCAACCAGTATACACAGCAGAACAAGCAATTGCCGCTTGATGTGGTGTTATTTGGTAGACACGCTGCAAAAAAGATATGCCCCATAATTCAGCAAAAGTAGACAGTGATAAATACAAAATTCCGGAAATAATTCCTATTAACCACATTTGCGGTTTAGTTATTATTTTCCACAATCCAGCAAAAACTTCGCGATAACTTGTTTTAGTTCCAGCGTGTTCTTGTCGCCACTTTGGTGTGTCACGAATTACTAACCACATTATCGGCAATAATATTATCCCTAACATTGTACCAGCATACATCGCGTGTTTCCAACCAATCAAATGCACTATAAAAGTTAATACATTAATTCCAATCATCGCGCTTAAAATACCAAGTGAAACAACACAACCAGTAATTAAAGCAAAATGTCTTTTGGGCAACCATTCAGCAGCAAGTTTTAGAACCCCAACAAAAGAAAAAGCACTGCCGATTCCCATAAGTGATCTGCCAACTCCCAAAAGATAAATTGAATGTGAAGCACATAAAAAACTACCAAGAATACAAACTATGCTAGCTGCAGTTAATACTAAACGCGCGCCATGCTTATCAATTAATATACCTACTACTAATTGCAAAGGAGTATATGCATAATAATAAAAAGCAATTGCAAACCCTAATGTTCCTGCGCTTACCTTAAACACATGCATTAAATGCGATAGCATTACGCTGGGTTCAATTCGTAGCAAATAGGTGTAACAATAAAAAATTGCCGCCAAACTACAAATTAACCAACCAAAAAGTATTGATCGTTTCGCTTTTATATAATTCATATTTTTTTTCTTTTTATTTAATACCTAGTTAAATACTCATCTACTTCCCATTGATGCACTTGAGCAATATAACTATTCCATTCCTTGCGTTTAGCCGCAATAAAATGTTTAAAAATGTGATCTCCAAGCACCTCTCGCATCAACGCATTTTTTTCCATACAATTAATAGCTTCATCTAAATTGTGCGGCAATGATTTTATTTTTAATCGATCGCGTTCACGCTGACTCATCGTATAAATATTTTTATTAACTGGAGGACCAGGATCAAGTTTTTGCTCAATACCATCTAATCCTGCAGCCAACATCACCGCAAATGCCAAATACGGATTACAAGATGGATCCGGCATACGCAATTCTGCTCGAGTACCAACACCACGTCTATCAGGCACACGCAATAATGGAGAACGATTACGCTCAGACCAAACAATGTGAGTTGGCGCTTCAAAGCCTGCAACCAAACGCTTATATGAATTAACCAATGGATTGGTAATCGCACAAAAACCACGCGCATGTTTTAACAACCCAGCAATATAAGCTAAACCAATTTTAGAAATCTGATATTTAGCTTTTGGATCATAAAAAGCATTTTGATCATCTTGATCAAATAAACTTTGATGCGTATGCATACCTGAGCCACTAAGACCAAAAATTGGCTTAGGCATAAAAGTTGCATGTAATCCAGAATCCAAAGCAACTTTACGCACCACAAATCTAAAAGTGGCAATATTATCAGCAGTTAATAAAACATCACCATATTTAAAATCAATTTCATGCTGACCCATAGCAACTTCATGATG
>JASFHH010000028.1:0-20750 GCA_050123335.1 Gammaproteobacteria bacterium | reverse complement strand
TTGTATCCTCTATCGGATTAGAAGTATACCACTATAACCATATACCCCCGTAAAAATACGGGGGTAAATTTACGTATTATACTGTAAGGTTTGATTTTATTTTCGCTAAACGCTTTGTGCCAATGCCTTTGACATTAGTTAAATCATCAATTGATTTAAAATTGCCGTTAGCTTCACGATAGGTAACAATAGCTTCAGCTTTTTTAGCACCAAGACCTTTAATCGTAGCAAGCGTATCTGCATCAGCTTTATTAATATTAATTTTTGCTGCAATTTGTGCTACATGCACTGTACCCCGATGATGTCTATGAACTTTACTGGTTCTAGCAGCACTTGCAGATGCAGCAAAACCAAAAACCAATAAAAAAATTAATGTTTTTTTAAACATAATTATTCTCCTTTTTAATTTAAAAAATTTATTCAAAAAATGCCAATGAAATTATTTGGAAAAATAGAAATGAAAAGATGTGAAATGTTTAAAAAAATTACGAATGTAACTAAAAATAAGTTTAACAAATTAACGAGAAATGTCTACAAGATTTTAGCAAAATTATATCTATTACACCTCAAGATGCGACGTTAATGAGCGTTCCTGAAAAAAACTGAATAGTTACACAAAATTAATTGTGTGATTTATGTAAATATAAACTAATTATCAGCATGATTATACCTATACAAATCGCTGTGTCAGCCACATTGAAAGTAGGATAATGCCAATTTTTAACATGCAGATCGATAAAATCAATCACATATCCATAATGAAAACGATCGATTAAATTACCTAAAGCCCCACCAAAAATTAAAGCCAAAGAAGCCGCTAACCAATGTGCGTGCCGTGAGATCTTTCCTAACCATACCAAAATCAGCAAACATACCATTATCGCTAAACCAACCAATAACCAAACTTGCCAACCCGAAGCAGAACTCAAAAAGCTAAAAGCTGTTCCAGTATTAAACGTCAAGGTTAAATTGAAAAAAGGAATCACCGCATAAGGATCATTTAAAGGCAAATGCTTGATAACCAAAAATTTGGTCCACTGATCTAAAATGACAATAATAAAACTAAGCCATAACCAACGAAGATTACCTGTGTGTCGCATATAAACCTCTTCTTATGCAAATTTTCTAATTTCGCCCTGACCCGCAACATTTTCCGCACACCTAGCGCAAATTTGCGGATGTTCTGAATTGCTGCCAACATCTTTTCTGCGATGCCAACAACGAATACATTTTGGTTGTTCAGATGCAGTGACTTTTAATTTCAGCCCTTCTAAATCAGTTTCCACCGCATCATCGCCTGCATTTTTTAACGGCTCAAGTTGTGCACTTGAAGTAATCAAGACAAAGCGTAATTCATCTTCTAATAAATGCAATACATTATGCAATTCATCGTCAACATACAAAATTACTTCTGCCTCTAAAGCCGAACCTAAAACATTATCAGCACGCAAACGTTCAATTTCTTTATTTACTGCATCGCGCACTTGCATCATTTGCTGCCAAAAAGCTTGATTCATTTTATCTTTATCTGATAAAACCGCTAAATCTTGATGCCAGGTTGCAAAAAATACCGATTCGGAACGTTCGCCTGGAATAAATTGCCAAATTTCATCAGCAGTAAAACTTAAAATTGGCGCAATCCAACGAGCTAAGGCCTCAATAATATGATACATTGCTGTTTGCGCAGAGCGGCGCGCAATACTGTTTTTTTTAGTAGTATATTGTCGATCTTTAATGATATCCAAATAAAAACTTCCCATCTCAATCGAACAAAAATGATGAATTTTTTGATAAATTGCTTTGAACTGATAATTGTTATAACAATCAATGATTTCTGCCTGCACTAAACGCGCCTGATCAACTGCCCAACGATCTAACGCTAACATTTTTTTCGCCGGCAATAAATCTTTGCTTGGTACAAAATCATTTATATTCGACAACAAAAATTTAGCAGTATTACGAATGCGGCGATAAACATCAGAAGTACGTTTAAAAATTTCATCAGAAATCGGAATTTCACCGGCATAATCAATTGAAGACGCCCAAAGCCTTAAAATATCAGCACCAGCCGTTTTCATCACTTTATTTGGATCAACTACATTGCCTAATGATTTAGACATCTTATGTCCATGTTCATCTACCGTCATGCCATGACGCAACACAGTTTTATACGGCGCTCCTTTATTCATCGCACAAGCAGTTAACAATGATGACTGAAACCAGCCACGATATTGATCTGCTCCTTCTAAATAAAGATCAGACGGATATTGCAATGCGGGATTTTTGGAAACCACACATTCGTGACTTACTCCAGAATCAAACCAAACATCTAACACATCAGTTACTTTTTTATATTGTTCTGCTTCATCACCTAATAATTCAACCGAATCTAATTCATCCCAAATTTCAATTCCATTTTTTTCAACTAATTGCGCAACCTTTTCCATTAAATTAAGGTTATCCGGATGTAATTCGCCAGTTTCTTTATGAATAAACATTGCTATCGGTACACCCCAAATACGCTGGCGCGACACGCACCAATCAGGACGATTAGTTACCATATCAGTAATACTTTCTTTACCCCATGCCGGCAGCCACTGCACTTCTTCAATTGCATCAATTGCCATATCACGTAAATTATTTTGCGTCATACTAATAAACCACTGAGGCGTAGCTCGAAAAATCAATGGGGTTTTATGCCGCCAACAATGCGGATAACTATGCACGATAACTTCTTCATGAAGTAACATACCGTTTGCTTTTAATACATCAATTATTTTATCATTCGCAGCAAAAACATATTCTCCTGCAAATAAAGGCGTATTTGGCAAAAAACAACCATTATCACCAACCGGATTATCAATTGGTAATTTATATTCTTTTCCCAATACATAATCATCTTGACCATGCCCTGGCGCGGTATGCACTGCTCCGGTTCCAGCATCAACCGTCACATGCTCACCTAAAACAATTGGTACTTCACGATCATAAAATGGATGATGTAGTTTTATACCTTCCAACTCATCACCTTTGCAATAAGCAACCACACGATAATCATTAATACCGTAGCGCACCAACACATCAGTTAACAAAGCTTCTGCAATTAATAAACGCTCTACTCCTTGCTCAGTTTTCGCTTGAATTAAGGCATATTCCAATTCCGGATGCAATGCGACCGCCTGATTAGCCGGCAAACTCCATGGTGTAGTTGTCCAAATCGGCACGCTAATTTGTCCCTCGCCGCTGCCTTCATGACTATGACGACAGCGCGCAACAAATGCTGCTTCATCTAATACCGGAAAACGCACATCAATTGCCGGCGATTGTTTATCTTTATATTCAACTTCAGCTTCGGCCAAAGCAGAACCGCAATCAACACACCAATGCACTGGTTTAAAGCCGCGCTGCAAATGACCATTAGCAATCACTCTGGCAAAACTGCGAATAATATCCGCTTCATATTGATAATTCATGGTGAGATATGGGTTATCCCAATCAGCTAATACGCCTAAGCGCTTAAAACTTTCGCGCTGTTTATCAATTTGCGTTTGCGCATATTTACGGCATGCCGTACGAAATTCAGCGATCGATAATTTCAATCCGGCTTTACCATATTTCTTTTCAACATTTAATTCGATCGGCAGACCATGACAATCCCAACCAGGAATAAACGGCGCATCAAAACCATTCAAACTCCGCGCTTTAACTACAATATCACGCAATACCTTACCATACGCATGTCCAATATGAATATCACCATTAGCATACGGAGGACCATCGTGAAAAATAAATTTATCTTTACCTTGCCTTTCTGCCCGCAATTGGCCGTATAAATCCATTTCTTGCCAACGCTTCAGCATAAGAGGCTCACGCTGCGCCAAATTCGCTTTCATCGGAAAACCGGTTTTAGGTAAATTTAAAGTATCTTTGTAGTCAGTCATAAAATTTCTCATTAATCGCAAAAATAAGCTATTATACAGATTTTTTTACAAAAAATCTCTTGGCATTTGTAATATCCCGCTCAATTTGCATTTGCAATAATTCAAACGAATCAAATAGCTTCTCATCACGCAGTTTATGCAGAAATTCAACCCGCACGTAATGACCATAAATATCCTGATCAAAATCAAACAGATGCACTTCAAGAATCGGCTTAGAACCACCAACAGTAGGCCTGGATCCGATATTTGCAACACCACAGGTGTCACCACAGGTGTCAAGTCTAGACTTGAGACTTGAGAAAGATTCAAGTCTCAAGTCTAGACTTGACACCTGCACTGCAAAAACACCAGAAATCGGAGTTTTTTGCCGATGCAAAAATATATTAGCAGTTGGAAAATTAAGCGTCCGCCCTCTTTTATCACCATGCACTACTCTGCCGCACATACTATAATTACGCCCCAAAAGCTTAGCCGCTAATTGCAAATCACCCGCATGTAAAGCTTCCCGAATCCAAGTGCTGCTAATTCGATGTTTGCGTTCATGATCAAGCATGGCAATAGTTTTAGAAGATTCAACCTCAAACCCATATTGTTTGCTGACTTTATTTAAATAACTAAAATTTCCACTACGATCATGACCAAAACAAAAATCATCACCAATCACTAAATATTTTATCCGCAAACAATCAACCAAAAAATCTTTTACAAATTGTTCGGCAGATAAATTTGCAACCATTTCTGTAAACGGCATCATATAAATATAATCAACCTCAAACTCACGTAAAAATTGCAATTTCTCACGCAAACGAGTTAATCTTGCAGGACAATCCATACCTTTAAAATATTCTTCCGGCTGCGGCTCAAAAATAATAATTAACGACGGCAAATTTAATTTTTGCGAAACATTCTTTACCCGTTGTAAAATTGCTTTGTGCCCCAAATGCACGCCATCAAAATTACCAACCGATGCCACACAACCATTTTTTGGTAAGCTTATCGGAAGTCTACATAAATGTTGTCTTGAACCACGAATAATTTTCATACTGCGCTAATAAATATTCCCCGCGGCAAGCCGCGGGGTATTTCCTCCATCTAGAAAAGTGTTAACTGATCTGCGCTTTTGCCTTGCTCTTTTACGTATTTTTCCACCACCGACCAATCACCTCTTTCACCTACCGTTGCAACATAATATCCGTCACTCCAAAATTCACCGCCCCATAATTCTTTGCGTAATTTTGGAAATGACAAAAACAATTGTCGCGCCGTTATACTTTTAAACTTCTTAACAAAACCACTTACGCTGTATTTCGGATGAAATGAACACAAAATATGGATGTGATCTTCGTCACAACCTAACTGTTCAAATTCAATTTCGTATCTCTCCGAGATCTCATTGGCAATCGCTTTGATCCGCTGCGTAATTTCATCACTTAACAAAGCCTTCCTATATTTCACGGGAAAAACCACATGATAGTGCGTTTGATACGCGCAATGGTTGCTCTTCTTTACTTCCATCCGCGCATCATACTTGAAAACCTACGGTTTTCAAACTTTCCCTTTAACACCACCCCGCGGCAAGCCGCGGGAAAATTTGCAAGTTATATATAGTTTTGCTACCAACTTAAAGAACCATGGATTTCAGCTGTTTCGTATCTTATACACCAATTGCTGAAATATTTTTCATCATTATTACAAAGACTTAAATGGCACAAACTATATTCATACAAAATTACCCTGACTTTGTGTCAATTTACCACAAAAATTACCCTGACTTTGTGTTAATTTATCATAAAAATCACCTTGACTTTGTATCAATTTGCTGCAAAAATTACCCTGACTTTAAGAAAATATAGGGAAGTACAACATGCTAAACCGAATTGTTCTGGATAAATTAAGACAATGGAAAAATAATTCTAACAGAAAACCATTAATTCTTCGCGGAGCCAGACAAGTCGGCAAAACAACCGCTGTCACTATGTTTGCAACAGAATTTGATGATTACATCTACCTTAATCTTGAAAATATCGAAGATCAAAAAATATTTAATTCCAATTATACTTTTGACGAAATTCTCGCTGCCATTTTCTTTTACAAAAAAACTGAACGTAACAAAAAAAAGAAAACACTAATTTTTATTGATGAAATTCAAAATTCTTCCACTGCAGTATCAATGATGCGATATTTTTATGAAAAAGCTAATGAATTATTTGTCATTACTGCCGGCTCATTGCTAGAAACTTTGATTGAAACACAAATAAATTTCCCTGTAGGACGTGTTGAATATATGTTCATGTATCCTTTCACTTTTTACGAATTCTTACAAGCCATGAACGAAACAGAAATTTTAGAAATATTAGAAAAATTCTCTATCCCTGATTTAGCACACGATAAAATCTTAAATTTATTTCACAAATACACTCTGCTAGGAGGTATGCCGGAAATTATTCAACATTACAGAAAAACTAAAGACATTGTCTCTCTAAATAATATTTATCAAAGCCTCATGCTGGGTTATATGAATGATATAGAAAAATATACTAAAAATGCAAGAAGCGCAAATATCATTAGGCATGCTATTGAACATGCACCTTTAGAAGCAGGTAAAAGAATAAAATTTCAAGGATTTGGTCAATCAAATTATGGCTCAAAAGAAATGGGTGAAGCATTAAAAACTATCGAAAAAGCTTTGCTTATCCATCTTATTTATCCAATAACCAATATAACGCCACCTATGTTACCTAATTACAAAAAGTCACCGAAATTACAATTTCTCGATACCGGATTAATTAACTACATAGCTGGGTTACAAAAATATTATTTCGAGCTTAACGATTTGAACTCGTTTTACCGTGGTTTAATTGCCGAACATATTGTTGGGCAAGAATTAATTGCTCATAACCTTATGCCGATGGGAAAACTATATTTTTGGATTCGTGAAAAAAAACAATCTACCGCAGAGATTGATTTCGTTGTTCAGTACAACAATCATATAATTCCAATAGAAGTTAAATCCGGAAAGTCTGGCACGCTTAAATCAATCCATCAGTTTATAGATGCAACAAATCATAATTTTGCCATCCGCTTATATGCAGGAAAAATTCGTCTTGAAAAAACCAAAACAACTCGTGGCAAAGAATTTTATTTGCTAAACTTACCTTATTATTTAACTTTTCAACTTGAGCATTATGTTAAAAAATATTTTCAAGAGAACCTTTAACCACTTTCCCGCAAATGACGCAGACGCAAACCGCTTATCCACAAAACTATAAAATAAATCGCAGCACCAACAATTAACAAAAATGCCAAATGATATATCTTCCATAATAAATGCTGCTGCAGCCAAACATCAAGACTGCCAGAAACAAAAAATAAAAATATTGCCATGGCTAAATTGGCAATCACTAAGCGCGTAAAATATAGCAACCACCCAGGTTGTGGATGATAAATTTTACGACGCAATAAAATTGTCAACAATAAACTAGCATTTAAAAAACCGGTAAGCGTCGTTGCTAAAGCAAGCCCCGCATGTTTTAGTGGAAAAATTAAAATAAAATTCAAGATCATATTAATAATCATTGCAACAACTGCGATTTTAACTGGAGTTTTTATGTCTTGGCGCGCATAAAATCCAGAAGCTAAAACCTTGATTAACATAAATGCCTGAACACCTAAAGCAAACGCCATCAAACTTCTACGCGACATAATTACTGCAAATGCATCAAACGCCCGTCCCTGAAATAAAGTACTTAACAATGGACCAGCTAAAATCAAAATGCCTACTGCTGATGGTATACCAATCAACAACAATAATCGCAATCCCCAATCTAAAGTTTTAGAATAATCCGTATAATTATTACCAACATGCTGCCGTGATAATTTCGGCAGTACAACGGTTGCAATCGCCACCCCAAACACCCCTAACGGAAAATTCATCAAACGATCCGAAAAATACAACCAGGTAATACTTCCTGTTTGTAAAAATGAAGCAAAAACCGTATCCAATAACAAACTAACTTGCGCAACCGAAACACCAAAAATCGCCGGCGCCATTAATTTTAACACACGCCTCACACCCGGATCCCTAAAGTTAATTTTCGGCTTAGGCAATAAATTTTTGTGCTTTAAAAATGGCAATTGAAATAACAACTGCACCACACCTGCAATAAACACACCCCAAGCTAATGCATATTCCGGCGTAGTAAAATGCGCAGACACAAAAACTGCCATAATAATTAATACTACATTTAATAACACTGGTGTAAAAGCTGGCACCCCAAAACTATCATAAGTATTGAGGATCGCGCTACACAATGCGGTTAATGAAATCAATAACAAATAAGAAAAAGTTATACGCAGCATTCCGGTAGCTAAAGAAAAACGTAAAACGTCATGTAAAAATCCTGGTGCAAATACACTAATAATTAGAGGGGCAAGCAGCACTGCTGCTATAGTCACCAACAATAATGCTGCACCCAAAGATCCAGCCATATCATTAATAAAGTTACGCACATCCTGATGAGAACGCTGCTCGCGATATTCAGACAGCACTGGAACAAATGCCTGAGAAAACGCACCTTCGGCGAACAAACGCCGCATAAAATTTGGGATTTTAAACGCCACTAAAAAGGCATCGAAAGCTGCGGAATCTCCAAAATAATGCGCAAATATGATATCACGCACAAACCCCAGCACTCGCGATAAAAAGGTATTACAAGAAAATAATGTAGTAGACCGCATTAAGCTTTTTGCCATGCCTTATTATAAAGGTACTGCTTTTTGAGAACAACCATTTTAACAAGGTTTTGGTATGCTATTGACGAAATTCACGGGTGAATTTATCATCATCATGATCACTATCATCATGATCACTATCATCCTCAGGATCGAAAAACTCTATTATTTTTTTATTATTAGTTGGTATAACTTTTGGTTTTTCTGATTGATAATAAGGTTTTAAAAAATCTTCTCTTACTAAATCTTTTCCATTTAACACCAACCCTTTTGAATCATAAACTTTAATGTAATTTTCTAATTGGATTACAGTTTTCGTAAGAAAATAATTGACCAGCTTGACTGTATTTAACTTTCTAGCCTTTGCAAGATGCCTAACAATTGCTTGTGCCAAAAATTTCTTTCTCTTTTGTTCCAACTTCGACGGACCTGTCTTTCGCTCTCTGATAATGGTTTTTTTAATTGCCGTCCGATTTTTCGCATTCAAGCAATTAACTACATCTTGATAATACTTTTTTAAATTGTCGCGTGACAGAGAATCAAAATTGTTCTTCCAATTTTGTTCAATAAAGTAGTAAGCTGCTACTTTACAATATTTATCCTTTAAGTTCTTAATATTACTCTCTTGGATCTTAACTTTGTATCCTTTGAATGTCTCTTGCAGCGCATTCGCCAGCTCTTTTGGGAAAAGATATTTTTTGCCATTACGACTAACTCCGTGTAGCGGCTCAAAACAATTGATACTTCTTTTTGCCGTATCAACATACGCAGAAATCATGTGAAAAGTACCAACGTAGTTAATTATTTTAAACAGTAAACCGATTGGTTTGTCGGGAATAGATTTCAAAATCACTGAGCCAATATTCTTTTTAAACCGCACCTTAAGGTTTTTCGCTTCATCTCCTTGCCAATCACTATATGACCCTATCTTGATCTCATAAATACTAGCATACTGTTTAGCGCATTTCTTTAGTTCTGTAGCAACCAATGAACAGGATATAAATCTAGTAATATCCGTACTAAATATAGGAACACCAGATAAATCTAATACAAACATTTTACGATCTTGCTCAAAAAACATATTTTTCTCACTTCAAAATAGCTTAAAAAAAGTATAGTACACACTTGGTGAAATGCTAATTTTACACCCAAAATGCCCTTAAAATCATATAATATCACCCCTAATGTAGGACTTGTACAATGGACACCTTTAAATGAGCGCGTTATAATGAATATATATTTGCAGTCTTCAAGGAGGAGAGAAACCATGCAGCGCATCATTTTAAGCCTTTTAATCGCACTTACTATCTTCATTCCAACCATCTCCAATGCTAAACCGCAGCAAAGCTGGCACAGCTGGATTCAACAGGTCAAGCAAGAAGCAATTACACAAGGAATCGACTCACAACTACTTAATCGTGTATTTGATAATATGACTCCAAGCCGACAGCACTTGCAACTAGACCGCAGTCAACCGGAAAAAAGAATCACTTATCTGAAATACCGCAACACTAGAGGTGATGCTTTCCGCATCAAACTAGGCAAAATAGAATACCGTAAGCACAAGCAATTAATCGATACAATTGGACATTCCTTTGGCGTCGACCCGTGCTTTATCGTTGCAATTTGGGGTCTGGAAAGCAGCTATGGACGATTCCGCGGTCATTTTCCGGTAATTCGTTCTCTTGCAACACTTGCTTATGATTCACGCCGCGCGGCTTTTTTCCGCAAAGAATTATTTCTAGCCTTGCACATTTTGAATGAAGGTCACATTGAATTACACAATTTTAAAGGCGAATGGGCCGGCGCTACCGGTCAAGCACAATTTCTGCCATCCAGTTGGTTTAAATATGCTGTAGATTATAATAAAGATGGCCGCAAAGACATTTGGGAAACTCATGGCGATATTTTTGCTTCCATCGCAAATTACCTTGCAAAAAACGGCTGGCAAGCTGGACAACCATGCAGCATGGTAGTTTCATTGCCGCGTAATTTTGATCAATCACTACTAACCTTAAAAATCACCAAAACTGTCCGTGAATGGGAACAATTAGGAGTACGGCTGCACGGCACAATGAATCCAAATTCACCAGCATCAATCATTCATCCTCATGGCGGACCTGATATGATGGTATTCAATAACTTTAAAGTTCTAATGAGATGGAATTATTCAAGTTATTATGCTGGCACCGTTGAATACATGGCACGCAAAATTCGCCAGGGTTAATCTTTTATATGCTAAAAAGAATACTCAGACAAAATGCTATTGCATTTGTTGTCATCATACTCTCGTTTATTCTTGTTGGGATGATGCTATATTATGCTGACGAACAAATTTATAAGTATTTTGACCTTTATTATGGCCATCCCCATATTACACCATTCATGATAAGGCCGATTGCAATTTCAATTATATCTTTCGCATTATTTTTATGTTTAATCCTTCTTATAACATATTCCAACATTAAAAAATTTAAAAAGATAATCTTAGCACAAAAAGCCATTATTTATGCTCTTGCAAAGCTCACTGAATTACGAGATCTAAAAACGGGTCAACATTTAGAAAGAACCACACGATACGCAATCATCCTGGCACAACAATTACAAAAAAACAAAAAATATTCCAAAATCATTACCAATGACTTTATTGAAGACCTAACCGACGCTGCTTTTTTACACGATATTGGCAAAGTTGGCATTAGAGATTCCATCTTATTAAAGCAAGATAAATTAACCCCTGATGAAATTAAAGAAATGCAAAAACATGCACAAATCGGCAAACAAGAACTGGATCGTATCATCAAAAAATTCCATCTGACTGAATCATTTTTGAAAATGGCTAGTAATATTTGTGGATATCACCACGAAAAATACGATGGCACTGGATATTATCGAGGACTAAAAAAGAACCAAATTCCAATCGAAGCAAGAATATTTGCCCTAGCTGATACTTATGATACTATCAGGTCGGCACGACCATACAAACCCGCGTTATCACATCGTGACGCAATTAAAAAAATCACACAAGACAAGGGAAAATATTTTGACCCTGATATTGTTGATGCATTTTTACAATGCGAACAAGAATTCTTGCAAATTAGCAAACAAAATTCAGAACCACAAATGTAAATGTCTTTCTCGATATAACTGCGGTAATAAGTCACTACCATTTAATTTACATAAAACCGCACCAGTGTAAGCAGTGTTATAGTCTTTTGCTCCTGCTTGCTGGTATCTTCGTCGCACAATTACACTAGGAAAGCGAAATCGATTTCGATATCCAGTTGGATACAACACCATTTTGGGATGAACTGCACGCACAAACTTTACACTCGAAGAAGTGCGGCTACCATGATGCGGCGCAACTAAAATTGTTGCTGCTAAATTATTTTTGCTTTTTAACAAACGATCTTCCACCAATTTTTGTATATCACCAGTTAATAAAATGCTTTGCTTGCCTGCTGTAATGCGTAATACACATGAACTATCATTACCAGAATATTTTTCACTTTTTAGCGGCGACAAAACTTTAAACTTAACTCCATCCCAATTCCAATGCTGACCGCGATAACAATAATGTGCACTATGACCTATTTTTTGTGGCACGCTAGTTAAAATCTTATCCACCTTAACATTTTGCAAAATTGATTGCATACCGCCAATATGATCATTATCACCATGACTTACCATTAACAAATCAACTTTGTTAATTCCGTAATATTGTAAGTACGGTAAAATCACAGCAGACCCAGCATCAAAACCTTCACTAAATTTTGGTCCAGTATCATAAATTAAGATATGATGTCGAGTGCGAACAATCGATGCCAATCCCTGCCCTACATCTAACAAAGTAAACCAAACTTGATTATTTTTAGGCACAGGAAATTTATAAGTTAACAATGGCAACAGAAAAATAATCGATAAATATTTTGCTGGAAACTTTCGCGGCGCTAAAATTAATATTACCGCAATTAACATAAAACCAAACAACCAAAGATGCGGCATCGAAAAATGCAAAATTACATGCGGTAAATTAGCTAAAAACTGCAAAATCATCCATAAACCCTGTAAATTTTTCAATGCCAACCATAAAAATATAAAACCCAAATATTGGTTAATACATAATGTAATCGCACCAGCAAAACATAACGGCATAATAATAAAGCCAAACCACGGCACCGCGATAACGTTCGCAATAATTGAAACTAATGAAGCTTCATGAAAAACCAACAATGATAATGGAATAACCGCAACCATAATCACCAACTGAATTTTTCCATATTTGCGCCAAATTTTATTTTGCCCAACACGGCCAGCCGTACTATAAATAATTGCAGCTACTGTCATAAACGACATCCAAAAACTTATATTAATAACATTTAACGGATTTAAAATTAAAATTGTTAATAGCGCTAAGCTCCAACTATACCATGGCACAACCCGGCGCTTAAACAGCAATGCACCCAATAAAAATAACAGCATAATAAACGCACGTTCAGTTTGTAGCGAAAATCCAGCTAATAAACTATAAAACAAAGCCGCAACCAAACTAAAAACTGCTGCAGCCTGCTGCGAAGAAAAACGCAAAGTTAACCATGGGATACGCCGCCATAAAAAACTCGTTAAAAAAAATATAAATCCTGCTACTAATCCAACATGCAAACCAGCAATTGCAATCAAATGATTCGTTCCTGTATGTCGCAATATTTGCCATTGGCTTGGCGTAACGCTGGTACGATCACCCACAACCAATGCCAAAACAAACCCCATTAAAGATTGATCTATAAATAAATATTGAATTTTACTGCGTAATAATTGGCGCAATCGATTAAATAGCTGCGAATACCATGCATCTGCAACTAACTTATTTGTGGAATCATTTACAACATAACCAATGGCGCTAATTCCTTTAACAAACAAATACGCTTCATAATCAAATCCTCCAGGATTCATAAAACCATGCGGCCGTTTTAATTTCACATGCAAATGCCAAACTTCTCCCGGATGAATTGTTTTTTGCGAATTGTACCAATTTAATTTTAGCCTTCTTTTGCTAGTTTGAAATACAAAACTTGTGAAATTTTGTTTCGTCTGCGGCAAAGAAATTACTTTTCCAACAACTGATAAGACTTTACCTTCTTGTGCCGCTGGCAACCTATGCGCTAATTGCACTTGCGCATACAACATCACCCAACAAAAGCCGCATATTATCCCTAACATCACAATTGTTATTTTGTTTTTAAAACGCAGATAAATAACAACCGCAACCAACAAACCGGTAAGCAATAAAAATAAATTGGGAACGTGCGTCGCAGCCAAAAACCCACATACGCCAACTAAAAATGACAAAATAAAAATCTGCATAGCGTATTAATATACCCTATCCTTTGTAGGATTTTTAGCGTAGTTTCTACGGGATTTTTGAAAAAAACATGAAAAAAATCCCTTAATGATCAAAAATTTATATTTTTTTACGCACTCTTAAGCTTTCCTTAAGATTACTGAGCTATTATAGATGCATAAATCACTAAAAACCGAGGAAGACTATGTTAAAGATCAGAGCTATAACCAAGGCAAAAACAAAAAAAAATAACAAAGATGCTTTAAGAGATTGGAAAAACGCAAAAGAACTTTGCGAACAAAACAGTTTAACTAAAACAAAGGAATATACTACCATTGTTCACAGCATCATAAATATATATAAGCAGCAAGAAAAAGATTATAAGATTTGGGATACACTCGATTCAGTAAAACAACATCCGTTAACACTAGAAAATTGGACAAGAATTCATAATTTATATTTTGATGGAGGACAAGAAAAAATAGATTATTACAAACAAGCTCTACAAATACAGGAACAACTAAGAAATAACAAAAAAGCACGAAGTCATGGTTTCGGTTGGAAATCAAGATACGAAACTAACAAAACAATAGCTGAAGCATATTTGCAACGTAATGATACAAGCAAAGCGATCAAATTTTTTACAAACGCCATCAAAGAAATTCCTAAAAATTCATTAAAAATTTATCATTATAATGATTTATATTTTTTATATCATCATATGGCCAAAAAACACCAAAAAATAAAATACAAACTCACAGCTAAAAAATATAAGAAGGAAGCTATAAAAGTACTAGGCTTTCAACTAAAAATTGAACCAAGTAATAGCTCAACCTTAGAGAATTTAATCACCGAAAATTGCGAAATAAAACAATTTCATGCAGCAATTCAAATATACTTAACTGCTGTATTCAACAATCCCGTAAAAAAGTTTTTCCAATACACACTTCATTATCCATTAAATAAAATGCTAACTTCATCTGTTACTAAGGGAATTTATTCAGATATCCCAATAGATAAAAATGATATCGGATTTGAACCACAAACCGTATTATTTATACCACATAAAAAGAACATTAACGTACATTTCATAAAAGACAGCAATACCGCTACATTTATAATGAATGTACAAAAAAACTGGAACAACTCAAAAAAAAGAGAGCGCATAATGCAACGTATATGTAATTTAAAAACTATTGAGTCAATATATTTGATAAAAATTAATACCACAGACGCACTTCCACAAATTGTTAATGCAATCAACACAAGTAGTATCAAACCAAAAAATATTTATTTTGGCGAACTAAATTGCACCCAAACAAACTCTAATTTAATCATACAATGTGTTTCTAAAAACACGACGATCAAAACTATTTACATCAAAAACAATACGGCAAACTTTAATGAAAACCATGATGAAAAAGCTCATCAACTAATATTCCGATTAAATGAGATACGAAAATTCAAAAAACCAATCAATGCAATTAATATCCAATGCACAGACAATGATAACCTAAATAATGCCAAAATAATCCAGTTGTGTTCCGTAGGCTTTTTTACCAGCAAAATTAACCAAAACATCTGTGATCCAAATGACAAAAGACTCGAAATCTCAAGTCGAAGCAACAATAACGCTTTGAAGACCCAGCAAAAAATGCTAAAAGTGCTAAAAAATAAAAATTATAATGATTGCACTATACTGACTTTCAAGTAATAAAAACTGTTATCATAATTGAATTAACTTGCCGTTTTGCAGCTCATAATTGATTTGCATTTGCCGAGCTAAATTCAAATCATGAGTAACAATTACAAAAGAAGTACCGAGTTCACGCTGCAGATCCAACATCACTTGTAACACATGCTCGGCAGTTTTGCCGTCTAAATTACCAGTAGGCTCATCTGCTAATATACATTTTGGCTGCGTAACTAACGCACGCACAATCGCGATGCGTTGACGCTCACCCCCTGATAATTCACCAATTTTATGATGTTTGCGGTCGCTTAAATCAACTTTTCGTAAAAAATCATCCGCAATTTTTTTTGCAACCCGAACTTTAGTACCACCGATTAATAACGGCATCATAGCATTTTCCAACGCGGTAAATTCAGGCAACAAATGATGGAATTGATAAACAAAACCCAAATGTTTATTGCGCATGCGGCATTTTTTCTTTTCGGATAATAAATTAATATTTTCATCATGCCAAAATACTTCACCAATTGTAGGCATATCCAAACCGCCTAACAAATGCAGTAAAGTACTTTTGCCAGAACCTGAAGAACCAATAATTGCCACCAATTGATTTTCATCTACTTGCAAATCAACCCCTTGCAATACTTTCAATTCTTTATCCGCATCATGAAACGATTTACATAAATTTTTGCAGCTTAAAATCGAACTATTCATAGCGCAGCGCCTCCGCCGGCTTCATTTTAGCGGCTCGTAATGCAGGATAAATCGTTGCTACTAAAGATAATATAATTGCAATTACCGCAATATGGATAACGTCCGCTGATTGTAACTGCGAGGGCAAATAATCAACCCAATAAACTCCGGGAGTAAATAATTGCACATGAAAAACGCGCTGAATAAAATTAACCAACTGCGTAACATTCAATGATAAAACAATACCACCAACAATTCCTAAAATTGTACCCACCAAACCAATAATCAAACCTTGCAATACAAAAACTGCTGTGACAATTCCCGGAGTTGCACCAAAGGTACGCAAAATCGCTATATCACCCTCTTTGTCATTTACCAACATCACTAAACCAGATACCAAATTAAATGCCGCAATTGCAATTAACAACAACAAAATAAAAAACATAATGGTTTTTTCCATTTGCACTGCGTGGTAAAAAGCACCATACATATCGGTCCAGTTGGAAATTTGATACTTAAAACGTAAATCCTTGTCTAAATCTAATGAGACTTTTTGCGCGGCAAATAAATTTTGTAATTTTAACTGTAAACCAGTAACCTGATTACTATTAAAATTCATTAATTTCTGCGCGTCATTAAGATTAATAAAAGCATAACCCGCATCATAACCAATACCACTGCCAGTGGTAAAAACGCCTACAACTTTAAATCTTCTAAACCGCGGAATAATTCCAATTGGAGTAATGGTCGCATGCGGCGTAATTAAATTAACTTTGTCACCAACCGTCACTCCCAAATTAATTGCCAAAGTTGAACCTAATACAATACCAAATTTATCTGGCTGCAACGCGGCAAAAGACCCCTGAATACATTTATCTGCAATACCGGAAATTTGCTGTTCTTCTTTCGGCAATACTCCTTTAACCATTACTGGCCGTACGTCACCATTATGCGATAACAATCCTTGAAGATTAATATAAGGTGCTGCGCCAATAACTTGCGGATTAGTCTGTACTTGTTTACGCAAACCCTGCCAATTAGATAACTCATTTGACGCACCAGTGATAGTAACATGCGGCGCCATAGCAAAAATTTTCTTTTGAATTTGCTGATCAAAGCCATTCATCACCGAAAGCACGGTAAGCAATACCATAACGCCCAAAGCAATTCCAATAATCGAAACCAAAGACATAAATGAAATAAACTGGTTACGCCGCTTCGCACGGGTATAACGCAGAGCAATGTACAATGCAATTGGACGAAAGATCATATACTAGATGGTACATCATGCAGAATAACTGTCAAACCCTAATATCTCAATAAAATGTACTAACTTGAGCCTTCAATAATTGGGTGTTGTATTTTTCAGACAATGTGAGAACATGGATGTTCGAACCTTAGCGCCACATGGATGTGTTCAAGCGTGTCTGAAAAAGACAATACCCATTTGTTGAAGGCAACTCAACCAAACAAATTCCAAAAATTTGCCGTAGTCTGCTCGGCCACTTCTGCATAAGAAATCCCACGTAATTTAGCAATCGCTTCTGCCACATAACGAACATAAGCTGGTTCATTGGGCTTGCCCCGATATGGAACTGGGGTAAGATAAGGCGCATCGGTTTCAATCAGTAGCCGTTCCAATGGAATTTTTTGCGCTGTCTCCTGCACTTGTACCGCTTGTTTAAATGTTACAATTCCGGTGATCCCAATATAAAACCCGAGATCAACAAATTTGTGCGCAGCTTCATATGAATCGGTAAAACAATGCAGCACACCACCAACTTCGGCCGCTCGTTCCTCACACAAAATACGATACATATCTTCACTAGAATCACGTGAATGAATCACCAATGGTTTCTTAACTTGCCTCGCAGCCTGAATATGCCATCGAAACCGCTCACGCTGCCAAGCCAGGTCGCCTGAGCAATGAAAATACTCCAATCCAGCTTCACCAATGGCGATAACCTTAGGATGTTGGGACAATTCAACTAAATCATCTACAGAAGGCTCATGATCCTGATGTTCCGACGGCTGCAAACCAACAGTACAGGAAACATCATCATAAGCTTCGGCAATCTCTAAAACTCGCGGAAAATCCTGCAGATTAACACAAACATTTAAAATATGCTCCACACCCGCTGCCCGCGCAGCATCAATGACCCCATCCAATTGGCCACCATATTTGGTTAAATCCAACCTATCTAAATGACAATGTGAATCGATTAGCATTATTGTTTTATAAAACTTTACACCGCATTAAGTCCTCCACCTGCTGCATTTTCAGCTTAACATAAGTATTTACACCGGTTATCATTTGTTCTTTGTTCTTCTCTTTTTCCTTCATACCCGGTTTCTTCTGTTCATTCGATGGTTTCTGCTGCAATTGCGGTAAGTTTTTATTATCATTTTCCACCTTTTTACCCGGTTTCTTCTGTTCATTCAATGGTTTCTGCTGCAATTGCGGTAAATTTTTATTATCATTTTCCACCTTTTTACCCGGTTTCTTCTGTTCATTCAATGGTTTCTGCTGCAATTGCGGTAAGTCTTTATTATCATTTTTCTCTTTTCTACCCGGTTTATTCTGTTTATTCAATGATTTCTGCTGCAATTTCGGTAAGTTATTATTATCTTCCTTAACTTCCTTACGGTCAAAAAACGACATAACATTTCCCTCCTCATAACAGCCCCCCTTCGATGATCATTATACCCCCAATTTTCATACAAAAAAGGTCAAAATTACGTAAAAATCTGTGCGCTTTTACACATTTTGAAAAAAATATGTACTCCCTCCTCTAAAAACATTATAATTAGTAGATCATAATGAGGTTGATATGAAAAAAATATTCTTACTACTATGCGGCGTTATTTTGTTGTATATTGGGCCACAAGCTGCTTTGGCGCGCATCCCATCAAAAATGCTGTCCGTAAACAAAACAACCATTGCTCCTATGCTAAAAAAAACTATGCCGGCAGTGGTAAATATCGTTAATCAAGGCGAAATAGAACTCGCTAATGATCCGTTTTTAAAGCGGGAACTAAGCAAATACCCTGCATTTAAGATGTTGGATAAAAAACATTTTGTCAGCCTTGGTTCCGGCGTCATTATTAATGCGGAGCACGGCTTAATTGTTACTAACGCCCATGTTATAAACATGTCTAAAACTCTAACGGTGACCCTCAATGACGGTCGACATTTTATTGCAAAAAAAGTCGGCGCAGACAATGAAACCGATCTTGCAATAATTCAAATCAAAGCCAAAAATCTAACTGCCATTCCTTTTGGCGATTCAGACAAGCTGCGCATTGGTGACTTTGTAGTTGCAATTGGCAGCCCTTTTGGCCTAAAACAGAGCGTAACTTCAGGAATTATTAGCGCTTTAAACCGCAGCGATTTAGGCTTAGAAAAAATTGAAAATTTTATTCAAACTGATGCGCCAATCAACGTTGGTAACTCCGGCGGCGCTCTAGTTGATATGCAAGGTAAATTGATTGGTATTAATACCGCCTTAATTTCACCTGATGGCGGCAACATTGGTATTGGCTTTGCCATTCCATCCAACATGGTGCAAAGCATTGTAAAACAGTTGATAGAATTCGGCGAAGTACATCGCGGCTTAATGGGCATTTTAGTACAAACTTTGACTCCGGATCTTGCCCAAGCTCTTGGTATGCCACAACAACAAGGAGCCATAATTTCACAAATTGTACCACATTCTCCTGCAGCAAAAGCTGGAATTAAAATTGGCGATATCATCACCCGCATAAATCAACATGCAATTAAATCCAGCGAAGATTTACACAACCTAATTGGCATACTACATATTGGTGAAACCGCAAATTTAACTATATTACGCAATAAAAAATCACTAAATTTATCCATTGTCACCGCTGACCCTAAAATCAGCACTGCTCGTAGTATGCAATCACAAAAATATTTATATGGAGTAAGCATGGAAGACTTTGCCGGACAAATTACTGCGCATGGTTACGCAGAAGGCGTGCATATATTACAAATTCGCGAATATAGTCCTGCCTGGACTTCAGGCTTGCGCCCGAATGATGTAATTGTATCAGCAAACAATCTGCCAGCTACTTCAGTTAAACGCTTAATCGAAATAAGCAAAACAACTAAAAATAATTTGGTGTTACGTATATTACGTGGCCCGGGCTCGATATTTATAGTGATAAAGTAACTGACATTGTAGATTAAAAAGTATAATGTTAAAGAAAAGAAGAAATTAACTTACGGTAGATATGAATTTAAATTACGCTTTATGGAAGTTATCCCGGAAATCGCGCAGCGATTATCCGGGATCTACGTGAAGTTTATGAGGGATTTTTACTTAAGTAA
>JASFHH010000027.1:0-23600 GCA_050123335.1 Gammaproteobacteria bacterium | reverse complement strand
CTATACTAAATGAGATTGTTTTTGCCTGCTCCTATCTACAATACGTCTACATTTGAAAATTGGATTTTTGGACAATCTTTTTAGACCCAAAGTGTTACCTATGTCTCCGGTATAGACCCGGCCGGATCTCTACTAGAACGAATTCTGTGATAAATTTACTTTTTTATCAGTTATAATAAGAGTATCAATAAATTCTTTGCGATAAAACAAACCTTGTTTAAGGCCATATTTTAAGGTTTTAAATCCAGCCCCTCTTTCCTTGCAATCTACTTTAACAAGTAGAACTTTTTCATTGATGGCTTTTTGAAATTTGTTTACCATTTTACTCTCCATGTTATGTTTGCTCAGATCTATATAGCTGGGTAATCTATAGTTACCGGTGAATAATTCAAAAATAGAATTAAACATTTGTTTTGGGCGACTGTTAGGGTGTGATATCAAACGAGTTTCGAGAATAAAATTTCGTGAATTAATAATGATAGTTTTTAATCTTTTCAAATCCTTAGAACAAAGATTATAATCAGGTGGTAGATCTAAAACAAATACATCTATCATCTTTTCTTTAGATTTAATAGCCGAAGAAATATTATCGAGAAACTTCGTGGTTAATTTTGCATAAGATATTGAGAGTATGGCGTACTTAAATAGTAATTGCTTAAAAATGTTGTAAAAAATAGAGTTTTGGTTTTTAAGAATAGAATTACTAACTTTATACAGTTCGCCGTTCTTATTATTTAAGTTAGCAAAAAATATATAGCATTTTTCATTAATATTAGAGATTCTTACATAGTTATATTTTGACAAAGAAGACAATGATTTATCTTTATGGAAAGACAAATCATTTTTAGTGGATGACAAATTTTTGTCAAAAATTTCATACGAATAATTTATAATAAATGAATTTTTTATATACATAAAACAAAGACGATGTTGCAGTTCAATATATCTCTTAAAACAAAAATTTGGCTTGTGTGATACTATAAACTTATTTTTTTGCATGGTGGATAATTTTGTCAAAATCCAGAACAAGCTTGAATCTTGAATTTTATTTTTTACTAGTTTGAAGTGCAGTAGTTGATTTAACTTATCATCTTGTCTATGTACATAACTTTTGATCACACCCTTAAAAATTGTTTTATCCCAATTTATGAATTTAGCAAAATCACAAAAAAATTCTCCTTTATGCAACATATTCCATGATTCTTTCAAACGATTTAAGTTCAAATTTGTAACAGTTAAATCACCAAGATTGTTTATAAAATCTATAAAATTCTTCAAAATCATAGGACCATTTTTGATAAGACATTTGATTTCATTTTTTTTGAAAAAGTTAACTTTCGCATATTTACCAATGGTTTCTATTAATAATTCAAAATCTTCGCCACTCACTTTATTTGGATCAATCTCACTATAAAATACACAATCTTTGGCATATTCTGGGTTTTTTCCTTGTAAATTTTTAATCGCGATGATAGTTTTATTTTCTAAAATATCTTTTGCATTATTTGCACTTTCACAAGTAACCGAAATATAGAATCTCTTGCTAAAACCACACATGTACTGAATATGAATTTTTTTTACTGGATATTTTGTGTTATCTTCACTTAATAAGTTATACGTAAAATCTATACTTGCTAGATTGAAATCAATAAATAGATTCGCCTTTCTTTGAATTTTATACATAAATTAAACTCCTATTAAATGTAAATTTGACTTAAATATGTCATAAAATCTTCTGGATTTTTCTTACGCCTGATTTTATTTAAGCTTTTAAAAACTGGGCCCACTAGGACTCGAACCTAGGACCAACGGATTATGAGAACGGTTTTAGGTTTTAAGTGATTGATTTTAAACAACTTTTTACGCGTGATGCCCATTGCAAATGAGTGCTGCTGCGCACCAATGAGAACCCAATCACGCGAATCTCACGCGCATAACAAATAGATGAAATTATAAGATCAATAAAAATGTTGATTTCAAGTCCCGTTTTCTAGTACAATTCTGGGACTTGAAATCAACATTTCAAATAGGAGCATTGAATGGCAACTTTTATTGGCAGGGATAACGAACTCTCTGAGCTAAAAAGATTTCTGGATAAAAATACAGCTTCACTGATAGTAGTCAGAGGGCGTAGGCGAATAGGCAAAAGTAGATTAATTGAAGAATTCGCTAAAAATCACCAATTTTTATCATTCGCAGGTCTGGCGCCAACAAAGCACACAACAAAGCAAAGTGAATTAGATGAGTTTTCAAAACAATTCAGTGAAGAAACAGGATTGCCTCCTGCCAAATTTGAAGATTGGAATACAGCTTTTACTTATTTGGCACAATTTACTCAAAATAACAGAGTAATTATTGCATTAGATGAAATTTCTTGGATGGGTTCTAAAGACTCTGATTTTTTAAGCAAGCTAAAAAATGCTTGGGATAAAAAATTCAAAAAGAACCATAAACTAATTCTTATTCTATGTGGCTCAGCTTCTGCTTGGATTAAAAAAAATATTTTATCCAGCACTGGTTTCGTTGGCAGAATCTCTTATAAACTTAAGCTTGAAGAATTACCTATTCAAGATTGCAAAAATTTTTGGGGCAACTCATCAAAAAATATTAGCTCATATGAAAAATTAAAAATACTTTCAGTCACCGGAGGAATCCCCAAATATTTAGAAGAAATTAACCCTAACTTAACAGCAGAAGAAAACATTAAAAATTTGTGTTTTACCAATGGGGCATTATTAGTTGATGAGTTTAAACAAATTTTTAACTCCCTATTTTTGCACAATAGTGAAATGTATAAAAAAATTGTCAGAACATTAGCAAATGGATCAAAAGAAAATGAAGAAATTTGTAGAACAATTGGCATCCAACAAACCGGAAAAATTTCCGGATATCTTGAAGAATTAGTGCTTGCTGGTTTTGTTAATCGGGATTACACCTGGAATATTAAAACAGGTTTGGATTATAACAAAATCTTCAAATATAGGTTAAGCGACAATTATTTACGTTTTTATCTAAAATATATTGAAAAATATTTAACGCAAATTGAACGAAATACCTATACATTAACCTCCTTAACTTCATTGCCAGGCTGGTTTACTATAATTGCATTACAATTTGAAAATTTAGTTATAAATAACAAAAATTATTTATTTAATCAACTGGGATTAAAACCAGATGATATTATAAATGCAAATCCATTTTTTCAACGTAAAACTTTGAGACAACCAGGATGTCAAATTGATTACATGATTCAAACAAAATCTAATTGCTTGTATATATGTGAAATAAAATTCTCAAAAAACACCATTGGTTGCGAAGTTATTAAAGAAGTACAAATAAAAATTGATCGCTTAAAAATACCGCGGGGTTTTTCCTGCCGTCCTGTATTAATCCATGTAAATGGCGTTAGTAAAGAACTTATTAACAACAAATATTTTAACAAAATTATTGATTTCGATGAGGTTTTAAAATAATCGATGCTTTTATGATCAAACCCACATGCAAATGAATGTGGGATAATGTGAAGCTATTTAATAGTGTATCATTAATAAACTGTTTATTCTTGGAGGAACTATGGGTACTATTATCGCACTCATTTCATTGCTAGTCTCAGTAATTCTTGGTGTTAGACAATTCAAGCAGACTAGAAGGATTGAGAGAATTGAAACAGACAAATTGCTTTACGCGGCACTAAAAGAATACGGTGATCAATTTAAAAAGATTCATAAGAAAGTGTTTGATGTAGTTAAAAACAATGAAATAGAGTTTCCTTGTGATCTTGTTACCAAGATTGCTGAGTTTTATGATACATATGATTCTAGAGATCACAAAACCATGGGGTATCAAAGACCACTTAGACATATCTATCACAAAGTTTGTGAATTAATAGCAAATTCATTTTACAACGAAATAAGTTGGCAGAGTATTAGTAATTTAACTCCCAGGTTTAAAACTTTAACAAGTCTAATTCCTGATCTTGATCTTAATGATAAGCCTCTTTCTATTGAACAAGATGATTTGTTTAAAAAATTGCATTATCTTGATGGAGCAGACTATAAGCTGCCGATGATAAGATATTTTAGAGATCTTTACAAAGAATTGTATTCGTCTATTTCTCCTTCCGATTGTCGTAAGCTGCTTGTAAAGGTAAATGAAATCATACAACCACTTATTAAAAAAATAGAAAATACTAAAACAGATTTTAAAGCGTTACTAGATCAGCTTAATTATTTGGAAACATCAAACAAGGTGGAACCTTTTAATATATCAAATAACCAGTTACTATACTTGAATATTAGACAGTTAAGAAACTTATTAGAATGGTTTGATGATTCATGTTGGATGTTTAAGCTTTTATTTGAAAGTGCAGAAAATCATCATGATAATACTGATAATGTGACTCATCACACACAGTATCTGTAGGTTCGTACATCTTTTTGAGTAATTATTTGCTGTATAAGTGCAGAGAATTGGAAATTAAAAATTTTTGAAGAGCTATACATACTGTTCTATATGGACTTGACACCTTTTTCTGTGGATAAATTTATCAAACATTCCGTTGAAAGAAATTGTACACTATGCCCACACTACACTGCCTACTATCAACGAATATACTCCAAAAAATCGTTGATCATTCATAAGCTAAGAGTTTTTTTGCAAGATCTTCTGCTTGTTGTAAGAATTCTGGTTTATTTAGAATCTCTTCCTCACCAAGAACGTCAGGCACTTGAATTAAAGACATCTCTTTCGTAAAGACTTTGAACAATCTTTCATATTCTGGGTGAATGCCTTGATGATATTTTTCTGGCGCAGCCTGGGTTAAAATCATTGCAAATTTTATTCCCGGTTTTAAGCGAGAGTTCTTACTACCATCTTCACCTCTATCAATAAAACAGCGCGAACGATCAATATAACCTTTGAGTTGTGCAGAAACATCACCAAAATAGACTGGTGATGCGAATATAACTATATCTGAATCTTGCACAGTCTCAAATACTTCGGCTAAATCATCCCTCAAAATACAGTTCTTTTTTTGCTTTTGGCAAACTTCACATGCTTGGCAGCCACGATAATTCATTTCGTTTAATTTATAATACTTAATTTCCGCTCCAGCAAGTTTTAAGGTGTTACATAGTTTGTGGGCTAAAATAGTGCTATTTCCATTTCTACGTGGACTTCCTAAAAGACAAGTAACTTTCATTGAATTTTCCTTCTCATAAAATTTTTGAACTGTTATATTTTATAAACAATTAACTTTTTCCTCTCGTACTTTTTGAATCGCTAAAGCTATATCTTTATTAACATCTAATAATACTTTTTCAACATATTTTTGTAACTCCATAATTCTTAACTCTCATTAAGAAGCTTACTTCTTTTCATTCTTAACCTCATTTATACTAACTGGCAAACTCACCTCGCCATTCAATATTCCATTTAATAGTTTCGATACATTTTCCATGATTTGTGTCATTTGCTGAACATGATCAACATGAACTTTAGGTACATATATCCCTCTTCTTAGATGATTTACATCAAAGTCATATCTAAGTAATTTGCTCATTTTACACAATAGATCAAGAAATATATCATTACCTTCTTCTACACAAGCAACCAATTCATGTTCAATAAGTCGTTTCTTCGAGATATCATTTTCAGTTTGTAATTTAGCATTAATATCTCTAAGCCTTTCAAAAAGCTTTAAATAACTTTTCCATATGTCTGTAACACATTTATCTTTGTAAAAGAAGATATCAATTAGATTAAGTGCTTGAACATGTCGCTGAGAAAGTCTACCATTTGCATCTCTCGTTTCCATCAAAGTTTTAAAAACATATAATTTACTTTGATTTTCTGCCTTTTGCTTTTCAGAGCGCTTATCAAGAAAATGCACTATTAATCCAGAAAATAACCCAGAAAATAACGCCGTTATTAAAATCTGCAACCAACTTATCATTATTTTATCCTCTATTTTACTACATCGAAATTCTCATCAAGCAATATCACTTAACTCCTGGCTTCGAATTCTCACTTCAAAACAAAAACTCAAAATCCAATACCAAACATTATTTACCGCCACTAAAAATAATTTTGTAAAAATTCCTGTGGGGTACCAATATATTTTGCGCCCAAAGTTAATAATTTGTTTCTCGCATTTACTTTACAAAAATCTTTCGTGTTACGAGTCAAAAAAACATTATTGCCATAATAAATATGTGCCCACATCATTGCAACATCACACTTCTTATTAATCCATTTCTTATTAACTGGTAATTCTTCTATATTATTTAGCTTACAATATTTTTGGTAGTTAAATTCAAAATTTGGGAATAATATTTTTTGAATATTCTTCTCCAACAATAACCCCTCATCAAATGCAAATATCCCCCAATCCCAAAATGTAACATCAAAAACTGCCATAGGCTTTAACAAGTAAGTTTCTGAGTCATTAATACATCTATCAAACCCCAATTTTCTTAATAAAAATAAAAAATCTTGAAACTTTTTTGTCTTCTGACCAAATATCATTTTTTCTGAAGCCATTATTGCTGGTATGAAAATTTCTATATTACCTTTGTTGTTAAGATCAATTAAACGCAGTATGTCATCACATCCACCTCTACCCTCTTCAAGATCGATAATTAAATTAGTATCTAAGGTAACTTTATGCGCCATAATCATAACACCTTATTTTTTAATTTCATGTAATTTTTCTAACTTTTTTGCGCGTTTTTCCCATTTCCTTTTACAATAGAGAAGAGCTTTTCTTTTTACAACTTTTCGCGCCCAATCAAATATATCCATCGCGTCGTAATTACCCGTTATATCAGCAAAAAGCTTAATATAGTTATAAAAACCACCAAAATACCCTTTCTTCGCTTTTCCATTTCTGTTTGCTAAATAAGTATTTCTAATTTTCTTAAAATTTATTTTGCTGTACACTTGTTCAGGCGAAGGATTGCTATATCCTTCGCAACTTAATTTATATCGCGCAAAATTAACTTCGTCTCTTATTCCATGACAAAGTTTAATTTCATAATGTGATTTTGTTGATTGTCTAATTAGTTTTTGCGTACCATCAAAAGCCAAACCCAAATATTCAAAAATTTTTCCTTCTAATCGTTTTCTGTTTCCATTATAAGTCTTAGAATCTATTTTATTTTCATTACCTTTTGTAAAAACTGTGATACGCGTTTTTCTATCGTTAATTTTTAAATTTTTAGCAGTTTTTTTAATCGCTTCTTTAATAAAATTTATCGCCCTCTTACAATATTCAGGCGCACAAATAAACAATATATCATCAGAATATCGTCTATAATAACCGTATTTTTTAGCAAACTCCTGCATTAACTTATCAAAATTAATCATATATATGTTAGCTAACACATCCGAAATGGGTGTTCCTTGAGGAATACCAATACCGCTACTCTTTTGTACTTGACCTTTAATTTTTTCTCTAAAAACTTTCGGTGTACATATTTGTCTTTTGTTGCCAGAAAGCTTCTTCAACTTTATATCTAAAATTTTTTCTAATTGTTTCTTATCTATATATGAATATTTGGTAATAGCCTTGTACACATTAAAATGATCTTGTGGTAATTCAAATTCAAAACCCATTACACGGCGCCAAGCACATTTCACTTCTTGATGATCAAGATTATCAAAAAAACCACTAATATCCATTGCAATTGCCACACATCCGCTTCGACAATTAGTTTCTGAGATGATTTTGTCAATAGCCTCATTTGCAAAATGAAGATTACATTTATTTTTTTCTCCACCAGCTTTTACAGGTATCTTTCTATATGCAATAACACAATCATTTATGCCGTGTTCGTGTAAAAATACCTCATAGCGATTCATCAATTTACTTCTATAATGCGAATAAATATTAGAATCAATTCTGGCGGTATGAAAAATATCACGCTTTGCGTTTATTATTTTTTGTCCTTCCCGTTTGATCTTACGTTTTGGAATTCTAATAAGCGGATAAAATGAATGCGATAACGTTCCTTGCTCTATGCCATTAATTATTTCGTGGACTCGCTTTTCAGGATATATTACGTCAAAATGAGGATATTGTTTATTTTTAAATTCCCAAATATATAGTTCCGTCTCGTCAAAAAATTCAGCGTCCATACAACTTCCATTTATTTACACAGCGAGGCATCGAAGTGGGAGTCGCCGCCACTAAGCCTCGCTGAACTAAAAAAATTATTGCGATCTCGTAATATTAAACTTAAGAAACAATGCTATCATGATACAAATATTGCACATAATATCATCAGTCTCCATAGCTATGTATGGCAAGCCCATTTATTCATCATTAATTATCAGAATAACTATGAACTTGACAAACAAGCTCCTTCCAACCCTATTGGCTGGCACACTTGTTATATGGAGATTACCTACTACAATTTCAAGCAAAATCTAAATATTTTATTTGCTTAATTATCAGTACGTAATTTTTTACCTGCTTATTGGATAAGTTTTATACACCAGCTCGCCTTAAAGAAACAAATCGCTGCTTTTTTTCTCAAATATTTACATAATTGTATTTAACTAACGGCACGATTGACAACCACACGAACAAAGCTATATTATGATTCACGGTGCTAGTAACACTTGCAAAGCGGATTGGCTGCGCCTGATAGTCGCAGGTCTTAACACATCGATATGTCGGGTGTCCGCTCGAATACAAGACCTCTTTGAGGAAATACAGTGGGCCACTCTTTGCAGTGGTTACTAGCGCCCGGCGCCTTAATTCTTTAAGGCAAATAATAGTAAAACTGCAAAGGAACATATCATGAATAAAACATTTCTATTTAATCATTCTCTATCTGAACTTGAACTTCTGGATGCTGTTGATGAGCGAAAATTAAAAACTTCCGCTCTAATAGATTGCCTGGTTGTAACACGCGATGCAGCAACAGAAATTGACCGCGAGGCAATCTATAACACAATTTGGATAATTCAAGATCTTTTTGTTGAAACTCAATTTTTAGAAAAACAAATATACGAGAAAAAAATCAAGTCAAATAAAATAAGTTTTTAATAAAAATATTGGGTTGTGGGTGTGTGTATAAGTCGCTTGCGATTTATACACATACCCACAACTTGAGCCTGTGTGCCCTGTGTGATAACTCGCAGAGTTATCCACAAACACACAGGCTTAACAACAAAATTTTTATGCAAAAACAAAAGCGTTTGTCACTACGGATAAATTTGTTTGTCCGTAGTGACAAACGCATACACCACCCCAAAATCTTTTATTATCAATAAATTAAAAGCTAGTTTGTTTTTTTCTTGGCGTGATGACGAAGTGATAAACAGATTTTTCCATATTTTTTTTCACTTCAAATTAAAAAGTTTCCGCGAAAATTGATATTTTAATTTTAATTAATATCATTTGATATTACTTACTTACATTTACTAAACACTATAATACAAGCATATTATCGACATCGCACTTTTTCAAAAAAGCAAATAGCTCTTGACATTTTTTAAAAAATGTGTTCTAATTTTCTTAACGTTAAATTGAAAGTTGACTGCTGGTTCAACTATAAAATACCAGATGAGCGCGAGAGAAGCCATGAGAGATGCGAAGAGGCTTTTAGCTTTTAAACTTTTTAAGCATGAAAAGTTTAATTGAAAAAAGTCTTTGGCTTTATTCGAAAATGTTTTTATTTTATAAATTCATTTTTGGACATCACGATTATAACTATATGTTACTCAATTTATTAAGTAACATATACACAACCTTACCGTAATCGGTTCGGAGAAATAATTTATATATTGTTTGTGTCCGAACTGCACATCTGGTTGTATGGCTTAATTTTTGATTAAGTATTTTATAACCAGATATATCGTAATTGGTTCAGTTAAGCGAACTACATTGCTTATACAAGAACCGCGTGCTCAAAGGCTGGTGGCATCAATTAATTAATTTAATCAGTTGATGGAGTAATCCCAAGACCTTCGGCGGATTTTTATTTGCATTTTTTGCATTTAAAAATTTGTAACGCACGTTCATACTTTTATTTATTAATAGAAGATTAATAAATTTGTATCAATGTAAGTATTGATCAGTTGCATAAGTAACTACTTATCAATTCACAATATTACAAAGAAATAAACTATTAATGTAATAAATAAAATCACACAGGTGCTATTTTATTAGTTTAATCAATTTAATTTGAGCTAATTTAATCAGCGTAACTATTAACCAGCTTAATTTTTTATAATTTAAGCAATTAACAATTAAGGAGACAAAACAAAATCACAGTTAAATTATTTTAATTTAACAAGTTTAAAATATAACAACTTAAACAATGTAAAAACTAATAATTAACAAATAATAACAAAACTAGAAAAAAATAAAAAAGCAAAAAAGCTGATTGAAAAGTTGTTTTCACAACTGCTCGATCAGGAGGTTTTATCTAAGCCTCAATAATTGCTTCTTCGGATAAAACTTTAGTGAATTTTATCCGACACCAAAATCCGTGTCCATTGTGGCTTGATATTTTAATTAAGCCACTATGAACAACGCCAATTGTTCATAGGATGCTAAACACTAACCTTTTGGCATAATGGGTGGCGAAGTAACAGCTTTTTTTAAAAATTTTAGCTTAATAGGGAGTAAAATTATGAGCGCAAAAAAACAATTACAACAATCAGTCTACACAAAACTTAAGCGTAACAAAGAAGGATCTTATACAACTCAGCGAGACCGCGCTAGAATACTTACGCAGATGTGTGAAATTTTAGTCATTCAAGGCGGATATCGATTAAAACATATTGATGGACTTAAAACTAAACATATTCATTATCTTGTCAATTATTACCAACAGCAAGGAATTTCAACAGCTACAATAAAAAATCGTATGGCAGCTATCCGCTGGATTTGCGAGAAAATTAACAAAAAATTCATAGTACATAGCAATGATGCTTTAGGCATAGAAAAAAGAAAATATAAAACCAATCAAAACAAAGCTATCCCAGTAACAGATAAGCAATTATCCCAAATTAGCTGTCCTTATGTAAAATTTAGTTTAGGACTGCAAGAAAGATTTGGTTTGCGCCGTGAAGAATCAATTAAATTTAATCCATTTATTGCTGATAAAGGTAACAGTATTTTTTTGAAAAAGTCATGGTGCAAAGGCGGTCGCTCAAGAGAAATACCAATTACAACAACTGAACAGCGAGAATATTTAGAAAAAATAAAGCAATTCTTAAAAAATCCAAATTTATCTTTAATTCCAGAAGATAAAACCTACAAAACTCAAAAAAGCTTGTACGAAAAACAATTACAACGTGCTGGAATTCATAAATCACATGGATTACGGCATCGTTATGCTCAAATGACTTATAAAAAAATAACTGGTTGGGATTGTCCAGCTTGCGGTGGTTCAAAACAAAAAAATTTAAACCCAGAACAAAAAATACTAGATAAACAAGCACGATTAGAAATTGCGGAGCTATTAGGCCATAGCCGCGAATATATTTCAGCAATTTATATAGGCAAATAAATTATCAGGGAACATGGTAAATAAAAATAATAAAGGAGAAACACGCCATGACAACAATAAAAAATCCAAAGCAAAATACTCATATTCAATTTAATCGAATATATCGGCTGCGTGATGCCCCACAGTATTTCGGCATGGATATTCATCGTTTTAATACCGAAGTTAGACCATATTTAACTGAAATTCCCATAGGAATCCAGGGAATCGGCTTTGATGTACTTGAAATGCACGCCTGGTTGGAGCATTATATTGCTTGCAATGGGCGTCCCGCAAAACATAGGAGGAAAAAACTATGGGACGCAAAAAAATACCCGGGCTTCAAAAACGATATGGAGTCTGGCACATTGACAAAAAAATCTTTGGACAGAGAGTTTGTGAAAGCACTGGAACTGGCTCGCTCGAAGAAGCAGAGAAAGTTTTAGCAAGAAAAATTGAGGAAATTCGCAATACAAAATATTTTGGCATTAGGCCAAAACGAACTTTCAAGGAAGCTGCTACTCGGTACTTAAACGAATATCAGCACAAAGCCAGCATCAGTGATGACGCTGGCCGCTTGAGGTTCCTTGTTCCTTACATCGGTGATCTTTATTTAGAAAATATTCACATGGGTACTTTACAAATATTTATCGATGCAAGGCGCAACAATAAAGTTAAATCAGCAACTATCAATCATGGATTAAAAGTTGTAAGAAGAATATTAAATTTAGCTGCAACTGAATGGATTGATGAAAATAATTTAACTTGGTTGCATTCCGCTCCAAAGATCAAAATGTTAAAAACAATGGATAACAAGGAACCATATCCATTATCATGGGAAGAGCAAGATAGATTATTTGCTAAACTTCCTGACCATTTAAACAAAATGGCATTATTTGCTGTAAATACAGGTTGTCGTGATTCTGAAATCTGTAATTTAAAATGGTCATGGGAAGTTGATGTTGGTAATGATTCAGTTTTTGTGATTCCCAAAGAGTATGTGAAAAACAGAGAGCATCGTCTGGTCGTACTAAACAAAATTGCGCGATCAGTCATTGAATCTGTTAGACGCAAGCATGCAGAATATGTATTTACCTTTAAAGGTAAACCTATCCGCCGCATGTTGAACTCTGGATGGAAAAAAGCAAGGATAGAAACTGGCTTACTGCATGTACGCGTTCATGACCTCAAACATACATTTGGGAGACGATTGCGGGCAGCAGGAGTTAGTTTTGAAGATAGGCAAGATTTATTAGGACACAAGTCGACTAGAATAACAACTCATTATTCCTCGGCTGAATTGAGCAATCTAATAAATGCTGCAAATTTGGTGTGCGAAAGAAACAACTGTAGCGCTATTTTACGATTAGCAATACAACCGATTCGAAAAGGGTCACGAGAATCTCACGCGCAAGGCTCGGGAACAGTTAGGAAAAATTGATGCATATCACCGACAACTGGTTGATTATATTAAACTTTTTTAACTGGGCCCACTAGGACTCGAACCTAGGACCAACGGATTATGAGTCCGCTGCTCTAACCAACTGAGCTATGGGCCCGTCGAAAGGAAAAAACTTCTAAAGCAAATCTTTTATTTTTTGCATTGCCTGTTGTTCTAACTGACGAATGCGTTCAGCTGAAATTTTAAATTCCACTGCTAAATCTTGCAACGTTGTCTTTTTCTCATTTAACCAACGCTTTTGCAAAATAGTTTGGCTGCGCGTATCTAATTTTGCAAAAGCCTCGTAAAAACGAGCTTTACTATCCGCTTGAAAATCCTCACTCTCAAGCAATCGCGCTGGATTCATAGAATTATCAGCTAAAGTGCGTGCCGGCGAAAAATCACAAGATTCGCTATTATCATTACCATCAAACGCTGCATCATGCGCACTTAGTCTTGCCTCCATTTCAATAACATTTTTTTGCGTAACATCCAGTTTTGCAGCAACATCCTCAACTTCTTTCTGCTTAAACCAACCCAAACGCTTTTTCGCACTACGCAAGTTAAAAAACAATTTGCGCTGTGCTTTGGTAGTAGCAACCTTAACAATTCGCCAATTGCGCAAAATAAATTCATGAATCTCCGCTTTAATCCAATGCACTGCAAAAGAAACCAAACGCACCCCAACTTTTGGATCAAACCGCTTAACCGCTTTCATCAAGCCGATATTACCTTCTTGAATCAAATCCGCTAAAGATAGACCATACCCCATATAACCACGCGCAACTTTAACCACAAAACGCAGATGTGCCATAACTAAACGGCGCGCCGCATCCAGATTATTATCACGCTTAAATCGTATCGCCAAATCGTACTCTTCTGTTGCGGATAAAATCGGAAATTGCTGAATACGCTGGATATAGCTATCTAAGCTGCCAATTGGTAAATTCAAGCTAATTGTCTGCAATTTAGTTCCCATAATTATTTAGTTTAGCATTCACAAGAATGACCTGCTAATAATACCCATGTATTTTTTTCAGTCAAGCAAACTCCACTCTAATCACAAACCGCTGTTTTTTGTGCAAAAAATGGACAGCCTCTTTAACTGGCTGGATCTTTGTAACTGCTTGTTTTGCTAACTTGTCGAACAACAAAACTCCGCTGGAATGCTGCACTGCAATCGCATCGATACTGCCATTTGGAGATAAATCAAACTCTACTTGCACCACCCGATCACCAGCGGCTAATGACAAACTATCAAAATAAGCAAGATGCTTTTGAATCAAATTATGTAAAATAATCGCTAATGAATCATATTTGCCAGACAACGTTTTTTGCGCGATAGAATTCTCGCTATAATTATTTTGCGACTGACTCAACAAATTGCCCTTTCGAAATAATTTATTATTCCGGCTGACAACAGAAATTTTGCCAGCAACTTTCGGAGATTTTTTTATTAAAAACGGTGTGTGATAAACATAAGCTTTTAATGTCACATTATTTCCCACCGCAATTTTATTTACCTGAAAATGTGCAATTAACGCCACGATAATTAAAGCATGTAATAATATTGATAAAAAAACAGCTCTCGTCATACTACATCCACCGCAACAGTAAATAAAAAATTTCTTCCAGGTGCCGGATAAAAATAAGTGCTATACGAACTACCAATGTATTGTGTAGTCGCATATGCATCATAATATTTATTGGTGATATTATTACAGCGTAATGAAAACGTAAACGGTTTATGATAATAATTTATATTTGCATTCAACACTGCATATCCGCTTAATTTCTTCGCAATATTTTGCACATCTGTTGCCGGATAACGACTACCAATATAAATTCCTTCTACAGCTAATCCCCAGCATTTTAAAAACTTATAATCGCTCACAACTTTGAAAGTATTTTTCGCTACAAACGGCACCCATTTCCCTTTATCATTACCAGCATTAAATTTTGCATGTACAAAATTATAATCAAACGACAAATGCCAATTTTGTAGTAACGCATAACCAAAACTTGCAATAAAACCACGACGCACAGTTGGTTCTAGATTTTCATTCCTTCCAGGAAATGGAGTACCCACATCCGGCACATATAAAATTTCATTTTTTAAATTCAATTGATATGCATCCAATAATAATTTGGTTCGTTCATTGCCAAAACGATAACCAGTTTCATAAGAAGCACCTGTTTGTGTTTTTAATAACTTATTATCCTTACTTAACGCCAGTTCATCTGCTTTAGGAAAACGATAACTACCAGCACGCTGTACAAAAATCTGCGAATGATTATTAAGATGCCAAAACAAACCGGCGTTAGTTATAGTTGCATAATTAGTCGCGGTACCGCTTGACGCATTACTACTGCCAACTGCCGATCTCGCACCAACAACCAAATCAAAATTATCTTTTAATGGAGCGGTTAATTGACCATAACCCGCAAACTCTTCCTGCTTGGCTTGATAAAAATAACTAACACTATCATATTTATACCTGCCATTTAGATAATCAATTCCAAAAACCGACATCAAACTTGTATTAAATAAATTAACCATGCCAATAACTTTAGGCCGCAACGCAAAAGCATCTTGACGTTCTTTAAATGAACTTATCAACAAATTTGAATCATACAAACCATAACCATGTAAATTTCTAAACAATGAATCAATTTTAAATTTCCAATTCTCATTTAAGTTTTTTTCTAAGCCACCCAATAAAATATTTCTATTTTGATTATTAAAATCAACATTATTTTTTGCAGCGCGACGATCATCCGGTTGTTCATAACCAGGGAACTGCAAATCATTATCAATATTACGATATTGTAAATAAAAATTTCCATCAGAAAATTTTTTCGTTATTAATACACTAATATTATTTAATTTGTTACGATTATGTCGACGATAATTATTGGTACGATCATGCTGCGCACTAATTCGATAACCAAAACCATTATCAAACACATCACCGAAACTTAATTGATATTTCTGTGTGTTATAACTACCGTAACTTATCTCCGCATGGCGTTGATGTTTTTTTGGTTCTTTAGTAACGATATTGATAACTCCTCCAACTGCTTGATCACCATACAACACCCCTGCACTTCCTGGAATAATTTCAATTTGTTTTACATCGGAAACAGGAATATCGTTAAAGTTTACGGGAGCAATGCTCGGATTAATTAAGGGCAAACCATTTAACAAAATTAAAGTATTACCAAAAGCATTATCACCAAAACCACGCATACCAACAGCAACTCTGCTTCCATCTCCATACATATCTTGCAACTGTACACCAGAAACTGCTTGTAATAATTGGCTAACTTTATGCGCACCGGATGCTTTTATTTGTTTGTGTGTAATGATTTTTTTAATTGTAGGAGTTAATAATTTTGAACGATGCGTTTTTTTTTCTGGCGCAACAATAACGCGTGGAATTTTGCGTGCAGCAAAAACAATATGCGTAAATAAAAGTGTAAAAACAAGAAAAAATATTTTGTGTTTGTTGTTCATTTCATTTCAAAAATTAATTTTTGCAATGGAACAACAAATAAATTAATAATAACATATTTGCACATATCGCCCATCGCAATATCATTGTTGCAAAATCTTAGGCCGGTCTCCGGACTTATTGATGGTGTCAGACACCTTTTCAATCACCGTTGCGTGGGCAGTGTTAGATTCTCACTAACTTCCCGATTCTCCGTGGTGTCAGGCCTTAACCTGACACTGTTACGGCACCTAAAATAATTAGACTGTCATTCTAACAAAAAATCACAGAATTTCCATGAAAGTTCTTGAGAAATTCTGTTTTCTGTTAGACAATGCTGGCTGAAAATTAAACACAATAAAGGAGATTTATAATGTCATTAAAATGCGCTCATAAAATAACCCCGCTAAAGAAAGTCCCTAGCGACATCGAAATCGCTCAAAAAGCCACAGAAGAAAGCTTAGTCCCTATTACCGATATTGCTGCAGATATTGGAATTGCTCCTGAAGAATTAATTCCTTACGGCAACGATAAAGCTAAAGTTTCATTAAGCGTTTTGAAACGCCTAAAAGGACAACCAAACGGCAAATATATTGACGTTACTGCTATTACCCCAACCCCACTGGGTGAAGGCAAAACCACAACTACCGTAGGACTTTCCCAAGCATTAGGCGCATATTTGAATAAAAATGTTATTACCTGTATTCGTCAACCAAGCTTAGGACCAACCTTTGGTATCAAAGGCGGAGCTGCTGGCGGCGGTTATAGCCAAATCATTCCAATGGAAGAATTCAACTTACATTTAACTGGTGATATGCACGCGGTTACTTCTGCTAACGATTTATTAGCTGCAATAGTCGATACTCGCATAATTCACGAAACCGCTCAAACCGACGACAAACTTTTTGATCGCATGTGTCCAAAAGCCAAAGATGGCAGTAGAAAATTTGCTCCAATTATGCTGCGCCGCTTAAAAAAACTTGGCATTAACAAAACTGATCCAAACGAATTAACCGAAGAAGAAATTTCTAAATTCGTAAGACTTGATATCGATCCAGATAGCATTACCTGGAAACGTGTTATTGATATTTGTGATCGTCCACTGCGCGGCATAACCATCGGTGAAGGACCAAAAGAAAAAGGCATTACCCGCAAAACTGGTTATGACATTACTCCAGCCAGTGAAGTCATGGCAGTATTAGCTTTGACTACCGATATGAAAGATATGCGTGAAAGACTCGGCCGCATTGTAATTGGCATGAGCAAAGCTGGTGACCCAATTACTGCTGATGATTTAGGTGCTGGCGGCGCATTAACTGTATTAATGAAAGATGCAATTATGCCAAACTTAATGCAAACCTTAGAAGGGACTCCAGCATTTGTGCACGCTGGTCCTTTTGCTAATATTGCACATGGTAACTCTTCTATCATCGCCGACCAAATTGCATTGAAATTAGTTGGTAAAGATGGTTATGTAATTACTGAATCAGGTTTTGGCGCTGATATGGGAATGGAAAAATTCTTTGATATTAAGTGTCGTTACAGCGGCTTGGTGCCAAATTGCGTTGTATTAGTTGCAACCATTCGCGCTTTAAAAATGCATGGCGGCGGACCAAAAGTAACTGCTGGCGCACCATTAAATCCAGTTTACACTGAAGAAAATCTGGAACTCTTGGAAAAAGGCTGCTGCAACATGAATGCACATATCAAAAATGCTAAAAAATTCGGTGTCCCAGTGGTGGTCGCAATCAATCGCTTCACCTGGGATACTGATGCAGAAGTTGAAGTTGTACGTAAACATGCTATTGAATCTGGCGCTGAAGATGCAGTAATGTCAAACCACTGGGCTGAAGCAGGTGCTGGTTCGGTTAAACTAGCTGAAGCAATAATCAAAGCTTGTGAAGAACCAACCGACTTCAAATTCTTATATGACTTAGACATGAGCATTAAAGATAAAATCGAAACGATTTGTAAAGAAATCTACAATGCTGCTGGTGTTGAATACAGCGAACAAGCTGAAAAAGAAATTGAAGCATATACTAAAGCGGGGTTTGATAAATTGCCAATGTGTATGGCAAAAACTCACTTGAGTATTAGTCACGATCCAAACTTGAAAGGCGCACCTAGCGGTTTTACAGTTCCGATCAAAAGTGTTCGCGCAAGTGTCGGCGCTGGATTCATCTATCCATTATTAGGTGAAATGATGACTATGCCTGGCATGCCAACACGTCCTGCATATTATGACGTAGATATTTGTCCGGAAACTGGAAAGATAACTGGGTTATTCTAAAAATGATACACCAAAAAGGTCGGGCAATCCCCCGACCTTTTTATCACATATTCACATGCCGACCAACAGCCAACCAAGAACCAAAATATCCTAACACTGCACCGCCAACCAATAAAAACAAGGTTGCATTAGAAGATAAAACCTGAAGATGAAATTGCGAACCATATAATGTCGCGAGTTTTGTAACTGAACCACTCATCCACCACATGGTTGTATCAATCAAAAACCAAGCAATAATTCCGCCAAGTAATCCGTAAATCATCCCGCTATATAAAAACGGTCGACGAATAAAACTATTAGTAGCACCCAACAACTGCGACACAAAAATTTCATCCTGATATTTTTGGGTAATCAATCCAATCGTATTACCTACAATTAATAATACACCGAAAGCAAATAACAACATTGCAGCATAAACAATATGACGACCTAAATTAATTATCGCATTCAAACGCTTCAACCAGGCAAAATCTAATTGCGCATCATGAACTTGTGGTAATTTCTTCAAATGTGCCAAAAGAGGTTTTATTTGTGCTTCTGTGTACAATGATTTAACTGGCTGCACCACAACGACCCCAGGTAATGGATTATTGTTAAGCTCCATTAAAATATTGCCAAAATTATATTGTTTTTGTAATTCTGCCAAACCTTGCGTTGCAGAAATATATTTAGTACTCACGATATTTTTATCCCGCTTTAATCCTTGTAACAATTTTTCTACTTGAAATGGCCGAATATTTTTTTTCAAATACAAAGAAATCTGCGTCGTTTGATGTAAACCAGATGTAACTGTCTGCGCATTTTGCAATAACAAATATAAACCCATTGGCAATGCTAAAACAACACCAATAACCGCAAAAGTTAAAAATGTAGTTAGCGGCTGAACACTTAACTGATTAATACTCAATTTAAGCGCGCGAAAATGTTGAATTAAAAAACTTATCATAATTGCGCCGCCTCATCATTAATCAAACGTCCGCTGCTCAAAGTTAAAATACGATACGGCATTTGACGAATCAAATTAATATCGTGACTTGCAATCAAAACAGTTGTGCCAATTTGATTAAACTGCACAAACAACTGCATGATTTCTTCGGATAACGCCGGATCCAGATTGCCAGTTGGCTCATCCGCTAAAATAATATCGGGGCGACGTACAATTGCGCGCGCAATTCCAACACGTTGTTGTTCACCACACGATAAAATTTCTGGAAATAATTTTTCTTTATGCAATAAACCAACCTTATCTAATGCAGCCCGAACTCTGCTATTAATTTCAGCACGTCGATAATTTGCAATAATCAATGGTAACGCAACATTTTCAAAAACGGTACGATAAAATAATAAATGCGGCGCTTGAAAAACAAATCCAATTTGACGACGTAAATGCGGAATTCGTTTTTTATTAACCCGAGCTAAATTATGATTATTAATTAATATATCGCCAGATGAAGGCCGTTCAAGTGAAGCAATCAATTTCAACAATGTGGTTTTGCCCGCGCCTGAATGACCGGTCAAAAACGTCATTTCACCGGACTGAAGCCGCAGACTCACCTGTGATAATGCCTCTTGCCCGCTAGGGTAGCGTTTGCTTACTTGATTTAGATAGATCATATAGATAAATTTTACATCATGATCACACAATTGTCATCTCACAGAATCAAACATCCGGAGTAATTTAGCAAATTTAATTGCTAAATTATGTAGAGTCTTGCTAAAATTTTTTAATTTTACCATGCATAAGATCATGCACGAAGATATAATCCGATAAACATACCAACTTTTTATTAGGAGTAACAGATTATGGTTAAAATAATTGCAACATATGAGTATACCAATACAATAAATAACAAATCTAAAACCTTTTACACAATATATGAATCTCCAATTCTTACAATACAAGACGTGCTCCATTGTATAAATAGTATTGATACGTTTTCTAAAAATTCTTTTAAATTTAAAAAGAAGGGTACAAAACCTATAAACACAACCACACAATCAGACACGGTAATAGTTATAAACACAGATAAGATTAATATTACCGATTGGTTAAATAAAATATATCCTAAAAAAGATGGGAATTCTAAAAAATTGCACGATGAATTTGTTAAAATTATAAGAAAGTTCGACTACATCAAACAGCATTTACCTCAAAATTGGTTAAATTCGATTATGGATAATTGTAAAAATGTTCCAAAACAAATAATAAAAAAATTTAGTTTTTGTGAATTAGATAAAATTGAAATAAAAGTACTTAAAAGTAACTACTGTGGATGCTTGTTCCCAAAATACACAACCGTTGTTTTTAAAAATGGAGAGATAACCGAGAAGAATGATGGCTATAAAAATAAGGTATTAAAAAAACTAAATATAAAAATACCTGATGAAAATGATCTTTTATTAACAGGGGAAAATATTATATGATTACTAAGAAATAATTTTGCAAAAAGTATAAAAATGACACCACTGGATCATATTTACTTTCTGTGCCCCGGATGATCGCGCAGCACATTTCTGGGATGACTTTAATAGAACGTTCACATTCAGAACTATCGCAGGATAATTACTTTGCTAACCAACAAAAAAATTTTCTCAAGCTTCACGTAGATCCCCCGCTTTCGCGGGGGATAACTTCAATAGAATGTAATTCACATTCAGAACTATCGCAGGATAATTACTTTGCTAACCAACAAAAAAATTTTCTCAAGCTTCACGTAGATCCCCCGCTTTCGCGGGGGATAACTTCAATATACCGTAATTCTAATTTCGATCTATCGTAAGATAATTTTTATTTACATAAAAATCTCACTTCTTAATCTACAATTTCAGTTAATTATTCAACATCACCGGCAAAATAATCATTTGCATACCTTGCATATGCAAAGAACGCTGTAACGATACTGGAGTTTCGTTATGCAGCAAGCGCGTCAACCAGTTTTCATGCTTTAATACCATTCTGGCAGCAAAAAAGATTGGCTCTTTGAATTCTTGTTTTACCTGTTGTGCAATATTAGCTAACTTCGCAATATGATCAGTACCATAATCACAATACGCTTTAGCAGGAATGCCATTTTGTTCCGCATAATTAACAAAATACTGTAATCGTCTGTTAACTTTTTTCTGCATTGACTTTAATGCTTTATCACTTTCATAAGTGTCAACATTTACCACGCCAACACTAATGAAAATAAAATTTTTAAAATGGTTAGGAAACATGCGCTGCGCCCATAATAAAGTATGCATAGTTTCACCAATGCTGGTGCCAACAAAAAATACTGCAGTCGGCTGATCAGGATCGATCGATAATTTAAAATCTTCCACCGGACTCACAGAAAAAGTAAAAGTACGATCCAATTTTAATATCAACTTTTTAATCGATTTATAATGTCTTCTAATTAAAATACACAAAGTAATTACTGTGCCATTAATCACAATCGTCAACCAACCACCCTGCGTAAACTTAGCAATAATGACAGTTACCAATATGAATAAACAAACAATCAAACCAACAACAGATAAAAATAAACGAAACGGCCATTTTTTTGCTTTACGCTTTCTGCCTTTCCACCAATAACGAGTCAAACCAAACAAAGACATGGTAAAAGTTAAAAACACGCTGGTACTATATAAAATTACTAATTTAGTTACATTACCACTTGTCCACAAAAGAATTAACACCGACAACACCGTAAATAATACAATCCCATTTTGCACTACTAAACGACTTGAAAGATGACGAAAACGATGTGGCACCCAACTATCAATCGCCATATTCGCAAGCACCGACGGACCACCTAAAAATCCAGTGTTTGCACCAATAAACAATAATCCAGCTTCAAGTAATAAAAGCAAAATCACCCACGCATGACCATAAGGAATAGATTGCAAAATAGAACCGAATACAACCGCATTTAAAGTTTTACCAACTACCGGTTGCGCACTAAACAACAAATACAAAAGAAGTATACCCGCCGCAGTAAAACTAAGTGAAATCGCCATATACAACATTGTCCACTTACCAGTTCTTACACGTGGTTCAGCCAAATTATTAACATTATTTGATACCGCTTCCAAACCTGTATAAGTACCACCACCTATCGAATAAGCACGTAATAGTAATGCCACTATCATAAACCAACCAACTGAAGCAGAAACTTTTGAAGTTTCAGCCCATGCATTATGAACCACCAGATGGAAATGATCAGCATGAATTGATATACCATAAAGAATAATCGCAACATGTGTAACAACAAAACCTAAAAATATTGGCAAGAATATTTTGATTGACTCTTTCATGCCACGTAAATTTAGGTACATCATGAACAGCAACAAACATAATTCTGTTAACAATTTATATTCTTGAAAATATTGCGGTAAAAAACTAAATAGCGCATCAACACCACTTGCGATTGAAACCGCCATCGTCAAAACGTAACCAAGAATCAAAGCTGTACCTGAAACCAAACCAGCATAAGGCCCAATTAAACGTGTTGCAACCTTATATCCGCCGCCGCCGCTGGGAAATAGTTCAATCACCTGGTTATAAGCAAGCGAAATCACAAATACGGTAATTGCTATCATGATCGCCAAGAAAAGCGCTAAATAAGCGTGGTGACCAAGGGCAATAAATGCCTGTTCAGGACCATAAGCAATTGACGAAAGACCGTCAGCGCCTAAGCCAACCCAGGCAAAAAACGCAATCAAAGAAATATGGCGCCGCGTATCACGATGCATTGGATTACGCGGGGGACCAAATAAAACTCGTTTGACTTTTTTAATCATAAATTACCTTGTAGCGAGGGTCAGGCTTACTCTGTAGCGGGGTCAAGGCTTGAATTTTACACTTTAAATTAAAATCTATGAAACCTAACTTT
>JASFHH010000026.1:0-24817 GCA_050123335.1 Gammaproteobacteria bacterium | reverse complement strand
GGTTGATTTAACTTGCTCGGCAACTGTGTCGATGGTTTGATATGCTTGTTCTAGTGTAATCATTGGTGTACTCATGTTTTTGTGCAGATGGTAGCATACAGAATTGTATCATGGTAGTTTATTCATTGGACAAAGCAATGACTATTTTGCAATACAGTGCAGATGTATACTGGTTGTATGAAACGAGCGTGTCAAACAAACCACCGTTTTTTCATAGAGTTAGGCTGTCTTTATCATTTTATAAACGAAAGACTTTTGTGCTGGTTTGGCGATGAGCACTTAATCTGTTTTAGGCATTTTTCAAGCTTGTTATTTGGAATGGTGAATCTAAAATACCAATGATTGCGTTTGCCTTCATATTCCCCATCGTTTTCCCAGGTCAAAGTTTTAATTTTAGTAAGAATTTTTTCGAGAGTGGGTTTTAGGTTTTTTATATAGTTTTTATAGTCATTGTGGTAAGCCACAGTGAAAACCGATTGTTGTTCTTCTATTTTTAGGTGCATTATTGGTTTTTTTATTTTTTTATTTAACATGTTTCTTAAGATTCGATTTATTTTTGTCGCAAAATCTTTATATTTTCGTAAATCATCATTTTTGGGTTCTTCTTTAGGGGCAAAAAATTTGTTGTTATGTTTGTAGGTTTTGTTTAATAAAGGTGTGGGTTTTTTCTTTTGAGGGGATTTTTGCTTCTTTCTTTTTTTTGTTTTTTTAATGGGTTTTGGCTTTGAAGGTGATAGCTTATTATTTTTGATGCGAGGTATTTTATATTTGTGCTTGCGGAAACATACATATCCGCATCCGCATAATATGGTTGATATAGCTATTATAGTATTGCGCCAGAAAGAATCATTTTGTTTTTTAGCCTCTAGTAATTTTTTATATTCTTCGTTAACATTCAAATATACTTTCTTTAGATGTGGTTTTAGTTCACTGGATTTTTTTATGCTTTCTATAAATTCTGTATATTTGGCTACTAATTTATATACCTGGTTGGAGTTATGACCCTGCAATTCTAAAAGTAAAATTTCTGTTTGGCGATGTTTGGCTTCACAGTTAACCAAAAATTTCAAATCTTCTTCATTTTGTGTGTTCTGAATTAGTGGCAGTTTAATAATGCCTAAAGCTTTACTTGCACACTCAATGATTTCAGTTAAGCATGTTGTTTCATCCAAATGATCAAGGCAATGTTTATCCAGCGATTTTAGAGAGTCTATATAGATGCTTAATAAGTGGGATAACATATATCGTTTTGGTGATATGTAATTGGATTTTGTCTCCGGGTAGTTTTGCATATAGTTATTGAAGTATGTTTCAGCTTGTTTTATTTTGCTTAGCAAATTTTCTGGTGAGTAATTTCGTGATTTTATGATTTCATATATATTGTGAGATGTTGTCAAAAATTGTTTTTTTGTTTCGAATATTTTCCGCAGTCGTTTATTGCTTGCGGAGGTTGAAATGGAATTTATTGCTTTATGATAATTTTCAACGTTCGAATTAGTTGGATCTTGATATGCTTTATATTCTGCTTCGATTTCGTTCTTTAAAAGTTTTTGCTCGTTTTCTGATAAATTTGGGAATTTTGCCAGCGCTTCCTGTTGAGAACTTTCTATAAAATATCTGTCTTCGTCATTTAGGTAATTATTTTCATTTGTTTTACGATCTTGCTTATCGTTCGTGCTCACGTGTTTTGCAAAAGAGTAAACAAGATAGAAGAATCCAAAAATCAGCATTAATTTAATGAAGTAATATGCTGGGGTTTTATTGCTCATAACACACCCATTTGTTGTTGTAATTATTGTTGGCGGTATTCTATCGCATGTAGCAAGAAAGTCAAAATTTTGTTAACTATTATCAGCTATTAATTGTAATATACAACAGCTTGATTTTTATACCATTTTGTAGTATTTTACCGATCTTTCTCCAAATTTCTTCAATTTTGAGAGATGTTCTTAAGGTTTTGTTAATATTTTAGTACTAAACTATCTAAAGATATTGTTAATTATGAGGATAACTATTATATATGATGTTTCAACAAGATAAAAAGAAGAAAAAAATAAAAGATAAAGATTTAAAAAGTATAAAGTTACAGTCAACAGTGTACTATCTTTTGCGAAATAAACTAGTTAAAGTTCCGAGTGGTGAAGATTTTTTATCTCGTCGTTTACCAAAAAGGTTTTTAATCACTGTAGAAGAATATGGTGAAATGGCTAATAAGACAGTGGTTTCTTTTAGAGAAACAAATCCATTAGCTTTGCCGTTCTATGATTTTTTAGAAAATAAAGAAAGTAAATTTTTAGTTTCTCCAAAAGGACTCCGAATAAAGAGCACTAGTGGTAAACATTTCTTTGCTCCTTTTGTTCCTTTTTCAAAGCAGGAAGAGTTAGGCAAAAAATATTTTAGTGGTGATCTTTGGTATCCGGAGTCGCATTTATATAGATTATTACGGTGTGGATATGTAAAGAAAATAAGTAAGATATCTGGAAAAGATATAAAAATTTTCTCGATAGATATGCCAAAGAGTAAAAAATATATAATTTCTTTGAGTGATAATATTGTGAAGAAGAAAGAAGAATGGCTTTGGCAAGTATCACGAAAGTTATTAGAGTATGATGAAGCTGTAAAGAAAATCACAATTTATATAGATAAATTGTTGAATGTTTTGGATGAAAAAAAACATTCTGACCTTTGCAAACAGTTGAAATCTTTAAAATCACCAGGTAACAACAGAAATATTTTCTTTTACGACAAGGTTTTAGTTGAACTATACGAATTATATGAAACTGATTCTTCTTCTTTAGGTACAAACTCTAAAGAGTTTTGGGAAAATTCAAAAAAGTTTCGAAAAAAACTAAGTAAATTAAAAGCCCAACAACTGTTATTGCATAAAAGTGTGGATGCTGGTCTGGATAATTATTCCTCAAATAAACTTGTATCGGTAAAAGATAATGATGAAAATCCTGTACAGGTATTTTGTGAGTTAGGAAAAGATTCAAAAATAATGTATGTCATTTCCGATATCGATCCGTGTGTCATTGGGAAAGCGTCAATCCATGTTACAAAAAATCGCAAGGAAAGATTAACTGTTCGGAATACATCCGATAAGAAACAGTTGAAGATTTTGCAGAAATATGGGGGAACACATATTAAGAAAGATATGGGTTGGATGAATGCAATTGAGGGAAAATATATATCAATGATAATCGAAACATATAAAAAGCAGCATGGAGTAAGTTACTGTATAATTCAACATGGAGCGGGTATACAACGTATTGATGCTCCGCACATAAGAGTTGATCAAACTTTCCTTTTTTTTAGAAACAATAAATGGTTCATGATAATTGGTCCAGATGTGTTATTTGTCTTAGCAGCGTTAATTCGTTTTGGTGGATATGAATTTAAAGTGCCGAATAGTTGGGCACAACAATTTGACAATATTATAACTAAGGCAAAAGATAATAAGTTAAAGCGTTTCAATGAAATTGCTTCTCAGTTGTCAAAGTATGAATTTTACCAAAAACCACAAAAAATAACGTCGACAACAGGTAGCAACGCATTAAAAACAATTTTGTATAAACATATTTATAAATCTACAAATGAACCTACAAAAAAATCTACAGAAAAAAAGAAGACACTAAAGTTATAATGGAATATAATAACGTAAGTGCTGAATAAGAATTGCATAACCTTTTGAAAAAAAGGTCTAAAATATGCGAAAATGAAGGAAATGCATTTTTTATCCAGGACTTATAATTATAATATGAAAAAACATAACGTAATTCATAACATAGTTATTGGGAGGTCAAAATGAAAGAACAATATAAATTTTTTAATAATGCATTTAAAAAAATAAAATACTTGGGTGATCTGAAAGAATTAATAAACCAAATTATTTTATTTAGGCGTAATTTAGTGCAAATGGAAGAAAAAGAAATTCATGGAATAATCAGTCAAGTAGATGAGTTAACGAATAAGTGCTATGAACTGCAAGAGAGTCTAATAGAAAAATTAGCAGGAAAAAAACAAAATGATGGGAAAACAAATAATAAGCAATCACCAACAATTTCCTCTAGTAATGGAGGTTAGGCTAAAGGGTTAGTATCAGCTTGGTAATGACTGATAAGGAACAAAGTTCAGTATGTTACTTCATTTTCACTTCAAAAATTGTTAATCAATAAAATCAAATAGCTACGGGTGGGCTCGAACCACCGACCTCGGCATTATGAGTGCCGCGCTCTAACCAGCTGAGCTACGTAGCCATAGTAGTAGTATAGGATATTGGCAGAAAAATACATACTTTAATATTTTCGCCGGTTGGCTATTCTGACTGGTCGAAAAAGGCTTGTCAAGCACTACAATTTACCATAAAATGACCAATCCTTGCTTCACTGTATAGTGCAGGAAGCTTTTTAACCCGAAAGGAGAATATATATGCGACATTATGAAATCGTATTTTTGGTGCATCCTGACCAAAGCGATCAAGTCCCAGCGATGATCGAGCGTTATCGCAAGCTTATTGCTGATCATCAAGGCCAAATTCACCGTCTTGAAAATTGGGGTAGGCGTCATTTGGCTTATCCAATTGATAAAGTTCATAAAGCACACTATGTGTTAATGAACATCGAATCTGATCAAAAAGTTCTAAAAGAAATAGAAAATTTATTTCGGTTTAATGATGCTATATTGCGTTATTTGATTACTAAATGTGATCGAGCTATTGCCGAACCTTCTCCTTTAGCAAAAAGTTCAGAGAAACGTTTTGAGCCTTCAGCAAAAACACCGCAATCAGTTGAGATGGAAGCGAAAGAAAATGCAGCAGTGGAAGATGTTGGTATTACTGGAGTTGAAGAAGATATAGCTACAGTAGAGGATGCAGGTATGCAGACAGATGAAGAAAGTGCTGCTGTAGAAGAAGTGAAAATTGCAGAGCAAGAGGAGGAGAAATAATATGGCAGTGCGCAAAAAAGTTTGTTATTTTACAGTAAACAATATTGATCATGTTGATTACAAAGATGTAAATTTATTAGAAAAATTTATTACCGATACTGGTAAAATTGTTCCAAGCAGAATTACAGGAACGAGGGCTAAATTCCAACGGCAATTGTCGTTAGCAATTAAGCGTGCACGTTTTTTAGCTTTGTTACCATATTGTGATGCTCATAGAGACTAATGTTAATTAAAAAATTTACTCAATTAATTTTACGCAGCAATATAAATGCAGCTATTGTTGCTATGTTGTGCGCTTTTTTGCCTTTATTAAGTTGGATTGGCATGGTTATTGTAGCGTTGGTTACTTTATGTAAAACTGCTGCAGATGGTTTTATAATATTGTTGTGGGCAGTGCTACCGTATATAGTGATATCGTCAGTTACCAGGTCGTGGTGGTCGTTAATTTATACTGTATTATTTGGTGGCTTGTTTGTTTGGATATTAGCGATTATATGGAAACGTTATAGTAAATTTAATTGGGTAGTAGAAGCAGCGGTTCTTGTTGGGATTATAGCGATAGTAATATTTCATGTGGTTGTGCCTAATCCTCATGTTTGGTGGACACAACATTTGCTTGATAATGCTAGCAAATGGATTAGTAGTGCTAATTTAAAGTTAAATATGGGCTGGTTCAAACAAACTGCTCCGATAGTTGCTCCATATATGACAGGTGTGCAATGTGCGTTTATTTTGTTAGGTATTATTGTGGAAATAATAATTGCAAGAGCGTTGCAGGCAAATTTATTTAATTCGTGGATGTGGCGCAAAGAATGGCGAGAGTTTCGTATAAGTCCAATTGTGGTAGTATTTTTAGCGTTGTGTTTGATTTTATTTTGGATAAAACCAGTATTATTGAAGGATTTATTACCGGTATTAGTGTTTCCATTATTATTTGCCGGAGTGAGTTTAGTGCATAGTTGTATGGTTATGCTGAAAATTCCTTCAGTTTTTATGTGGTTATTTTATTTATTGGTATTCTTAAGCTTGCTGTTTTTACCATTTTTACTGGGTATTTTGGTGTTGCTGGCAGTTATGGATAGTTTTTTAAACTTTAGAAGTAAAATAGGTGTCAGACACCACTGAAGTGGTGTCTGACACCTACACTAGGAGTTAAGTATGAAAATTATATTATTAGAAAAAGTGCATAAATTAGGAAATTTAGGCGATACGGTTGAAGTTAAATCAGGGTACGGGCGTAATTTTTTAATTCCGCAAGGCAGGGCGGTTCCGGCCACCAAAGAAAACATTGCTAAATTTGAAGCTAGGCGCGCTGAACTAGAAAAAGCTGCAGCAGAAAAATTGTCTGAAGCTCAGCAAAGAGCAGAAAAATTCAAAGGATTGGCATTAATTTTAGTTCGCAAGGCTATAGAAGAGGGCAGATTGTTTGGTTCAGTAGGTGTGCGTGATATCGTTGAAGCTATTGCAGAGAAAGGCATGACGGTTGAAAAACGTGAAGTTATTTTGCCTGAAAGTATTCACGAAGTTGGTGAATATGAGATAGAATTATTATTGCATAGTGATGTTAGGGTTAAGATCCCGGTTAAGGTGGAAGCAGAAGTATAGATTAAGAAATCAGCATTTTGGCGGGACGCGAGCTATTACATAATTACAAAGCCATGTTAGTTGCTTTGTAATCATGTAAAGCTCCGTCCCTCAAAGAATCTAGCTTATTGCTATGTAACACATAACTAAATTTGGAGTACATCATGTCTACATCAGAAACAAAATTAAATGGAGTTAAAGTTCCGCCGCATTCTATTGAGGCAGAGCAGTCAATACTTGGCGGTTTGATGTTAGATAATAATTCTTGGGATAAAATTGCTGATCGAATTACAGAATATGATTTTTATCGTCAAGATCATCGCATTATTTTTAATGCTATGTCTTCTTTAATTAATCGGCAGCAGCCTCTTGATACGTTAACGCTAGCAGAAACGTTAAAAACCCAAAACAAATTAGATCAAGTGGGCGGAGAAGTTTATTTATTCAATTTAGCCAAAAATATACCCAGCGCTGCTAATATTACTGCTTACGCAGATATTGTGCGTGAACGTTCGATTTTGCGGCAGTTAGTTGGTATTTCTAATAAAATTGCGGATGACGTATTTAATCCTGATGGTCGCGCAAGTCAGGAGTTGCTGGATTTGGCTGAGCAAAAAGTTTTTTCAATAGCCGAACAATGGTCGCGCGGTAATCAAATTAAAAATATTTCGTCGTTATTAGCTAATGCAGTAGATCATTTAGAAACTCTATTTCATAGTACTGAACCAACCACTGGATTGTCAACTGGGTTTATTGATCTTGATAAATTAACTTCTGGTTTACAATCTGCTGAGTTGATTATTATTGCTGGACGTCCTTCGATGGGTAAGACATCATTAGCAGTTAATATTGCAGAAAATGCCATAATAAAGTGCAAAAAACCAGTATTGATTTTTAGTATGGAAATGTCTGGAGAATCGTTAGCAATTCGTATGTTGTCTTCTTTAGGTGGTATAAATCAACAAAAAATGCGTTCAGGTAAGTTACAAGATGAAGATTGGCCGCGGATTACTTCGGCGGTAAGTATGTTATCTGAAGCACAAATGTTTATTGATGATACGGCAGCGTTAAGTCCGGCAGAAATAAGATCACGTGCGCGTCGAATTGCACGCGAACATGGTCAGCTTGGTCTAATTGTAATTGATTATTTACAGTTAATGCAGGTTCCGGGTTCTAAGGAAAATCGTACTACTGAAATTTCCGAAATATCGCGAAATTTAAAAGCTTTGGCGAAAGAACTTAATGTTCCGGTAGTGGCGTTGTCACAGCTTAATCGTGCTGTGGAACAGCGTGGTGATAAACGTCCGATGATGGCAGATTTGAGAGAATGTGTTGCGGGCGATACATTGGTGTTGTTATCTGATGGGCAAAGATATCCAATTGAAAAATTGGTAGGGCAACAGCCGGAAGTTTTAGCGATTTCAGAGCAAGGTAAAATAGTTCATGCAAAAAGTGACAAAGTTTGGTGTGTTGGTAAAAAACCAATATTTAATTTACGCTTAGCAAGTGGCCGTTCCTTGAAGATGACGGCAGAACATCGTCTTTTGACTATTAATGGGTGGAAGCAAGTTTGTGAATTATCTTCTGGTGATAGAGTAGCGCTTGCACGCAGATTACCCGAACCGCAGGTTTGTGAGGAGTGGTCAGAAGGAAGATTGGCTTTATTAGGACAGTTAATTGGTGATGGCAGTTATCTTTCTGGACAGCCAATGCGGTATACGACAAATTCAGAGGAAAATAGCGAAATGGTTTCTTCGGTTGCTATAAAAGAATTTGGCATGAAGGTTACACGATATGCAGGTAGAAGAAATTGGCATCAGTTATTACTTAGCGGTAATGGTAATAAGTGGCATCCTGCCGGTGTAAATAAATGGTTAAGAGAATTGAAAATTTTTAATCAAAGATCTCATGAAAAACGTATTCCTGAGGTGGTTTTTAAATTATCTAATAGGCAAATTGCAATTTTATTAAAACATTTGTGGGCTACAGATGGTACTATAAGTATTGACAAGTATAATAGAGTTATTATTCATTTTGCAACTAATAGTGCAGGTCTGGCAGCAGATGTAGCCGCTTTATTATTACGTTTTGGTATAGTTGCACGTATTAAGCAAGCGCAAAAAGAAAATTATCGTCCTGGTTATATGGTTTTTGTTTCAGGAGTAAAAAATCAACGCCATTTTTTGCAAGAAATCGGTGCATTTGGGCCAAAATGTTTTCCTGCGCAACGTGCAGAACAAATTTTACAAGATGTGCGCGATAATACCAACGTTGATACATTACCTAAAGAGATTTTTAATCGTGTGCGGTGGTTAATGCAATTACAGGGCATTAGTCATCGGCGGATGGCAGCAATGCGTGGTACGTCATATGGTGGCATGTCTCACTACAGGTTTGCGCCGTCTCGTAAGCTTGTGCAAGAATATGCTGATATTTTGCAGGATGAAATTTTACTATCTTGCAGTGAAAATGATTTATTTTGGGATAATATCATTTCAACTGAATTTTGTGGCGAAGAAAATGTTTATGATTTAACTGTTCCTGAATTATCATCTTGGTTGGCTGATGGAATAGTTTGTCATAATTCCGGCGCCATCGAGCAGGATGCAGATTTGATTTTGTTTATTTATCGTGATGAAGTTTATAATCCAGAAAGTCCTGATGCAGGTACAGCAGAAGTTATTATTGGTAAGCAGCGTAATGGTCCTCTTGGTGTGGTACGTTTGAAGTTTGAAGGTCAATATACGCGATTTAGGAATTATATTTCGGAAAATATAATTACTCCCGAAGAAATCCCTTCATAAGTAGGTGCGGTATGGACTGTCCTACCAAAGTACATATTGATGTTGATGCTTTGCAGCATAATTTTAATAGGGCTCATGAATTGGCGCCTGACAGTAAAGTGTTAGCCATGGTTAAGGCTAACGCTTATGGTCATGGCATTACTGAAATTGCAAAAGCATTACATAATGCCGATGCATTTGGCGTAGCATGTTTAGCAGAAGCATCAAGTATTCGTCAGGTTAATTTGTCTAACCCAATTGTTTTAATGTCAGGATTTGTTAACGTTAATGATTTAACTAAAATTGTTGAATTAAAATGTGAAGTTGTAATTCATAATTTTGAGCAAATTAAAATATTAGAACAAGCGCGTTTATCACATCCGGTAAAAGTATGGTTGAAGATTAATACTGGTATGCATCGTTTGGGTTTTGTTCCAGAGGATGTGGAAGATGCTTATGTGCGATTATCTAATTGCAAAAATGTTGCAATGTCGCCAAAATTAATGACGCATTTTGCTGATGCAGATGACATAAAAAAATCTACTACGGCAAAACAGATTGAAGTTTTTAATTCTGTAACCAAAAATTTATCTGGCGAAAAAAGTTTAGCGAATTCTGCTGCAATTTTATCTTTTCCGGAATCGCATGCTGATTGGGTGCGGCCAGGCGGTTTATTATATGGTGTATCGTCTTTGCTCAATAAGACCGGAGAGGATCATAATTTAATGCCAGTAATGACATTAAAATCTAAAATCATTACATTGCGTTTTGCGAAAAAAGATGAGGCAATAGGGTATGGTGGAATTTGGCGATGTCCTGAAAATATGCCGTTTGCGATTGTGGGAATTGGTTATGGTGACGGTTATCCGCGGCATGCAAAAAATGGTACGCCCGTATTAGTTAATGGGCATATTTGCCCGTTGATTGGTCGTGTTGCAATGGATATGTTAGCAGTTGATGTACGTTCTTACCCTTGTGCAAAAATTGGTGATGAGGTTATTTTGTGGGGGAAGGGGTTGCCGATTGAGCATGTTGCTGCATATGCTGATACGATTACGTATGAATTATTTTGTGGAGTTACGCGGCGCGGTTGTAGTGTTTAGCAGGAAGTAATTTATGAGTAAAAAGGATTTTTTTATCGGTACTTCGGGGTGGAGTTATCAGCATTGGGGTGATTGTTTTTATCCAGATGATATTCCAAAAACCAAATGGTTTGATTATTATTTAAAAATTTTTTCAACCGTTGAAATCAATGCAACTTTTTATCACTTTTTCGCTGATAACGTGTATAAAAAATGGTATCAGCAAACACCAAAAAATTTTAAGTATGTATTAAAAGTTCCGAGGATTATTACCCATCGAAAACGTTTAATTAATGTTAAATCAGAAATTCAACGATTTTGTCATTCTGCTTCTCTCTTGAAAAACAAATGTGAATTATTGTTGCTGCAGTTGCCGCCTAATATACGTTACGATGTTGAGCGGCTCAAACAGGCATTATTGTGTTTTGATGATCCCCAAAAAGTTGCGGTTGAATTTCGTGATCCAAAATGGTTTACTGATGAGGTAAGAGAGTTATTAGTTGAGTTGAAAGTTACTTTCTGCAGTGCTGATTCACCAAATACTGAATTGTTAGATTGGGTAACGTCAGATATTGCGTATATTCGACTGCATGGTCATAAAAAGTGGTATGAATATAATTACTCATTGTCTGAGTTGAAAAACATTGCTAAATTGGCACGCAAAATGAAAAAACAGGGCGCGGAAAAAGTTTATGTTTTTTTTAATAATGATTATGCTTGTTATGCGCCGAAAAATGCTATGCGCTTAATGGAGATATTATGTTGAAATCGTTAATTATTTTTATTGTTGCAATTTATTTACTTTTTTTAATTTTTGCTTATTTTTTTGCTGATCGAATGATTTTTTTGCCGCCATTGTCCAGTTATATTGATACTAATAATGTAATTAAATTAACCACTAAAGGCGGTGTGAAAATTTCCGCGGTGTATTTACCTAATAAACATGCTAAGTATACGATTTTGTTTAATCATGGTAATGCAGAAGATTTAGGTTATATCATGCCGTTTTTACAAGACTTAAATGCACAAGGATTTTCTGTGTTTTCCTATGATTATCGCGGATATGGCACAAGTAAAGGCCGGCCAACTGAAGCGCGTGCATATGCAGATGCCAATACCGCGTATGATTATTTGGTGAATAATCTGCATGTAGCGCCGAAACATATTATTGTGTTTGGCAGGTCATTGGGTGCCGCATTAGCGATTGACTTGGCAGCGCGTAAACCGGTTGCAGGATTAATCGTTGAAAGTGCATTTGTCACAGCATTTCGTGTGCTAACTAGAATTCCTGTGCTGCCGTTTGATAAATTTAATAATTTGAAAAAAATTAAGCAGGTGCGTTGTCCAATATTAGTTATTCATGCGGTTAATGATACAATAGTGCCGTTTTGGCATGGATATAAATTATATCAGATGATCGAAACTCCTAAGCAGCATTTGTGGGTGCAAAATGCTGACCACAATGATTTGTTTTGGGTGGCAGATAAAAATTATTGGCCAACAATTCGTAAATTTGCTGGGGGATTGGATTGATAATATTGCTATCTTAAATTATGATTTAGGGTATGGTGAAATTTGGCAATGTCTTGGAAATATGCCGTTTGCAATTGTAGGAATTGGTTATGGTTATCCGCGGTGCGAGTACTTCATTTGGCATGGGATTAAGTTATTGCTAAACATGGGATTGTTTAGTCAATTGCTTTTATGGAATCAATTATTGCAACGATATCAAAAGCGTATACATAATTATTCATTCCCGATCCAAGTTTGTACCAATTACTGCCGTCCCATTTGGCGATACAATTTACAGCAATTCCTCCAGCGGTTGTGAACTGCCCTCCGGCATAAAGATTTCCGGCATTGTCATGCGCAAGAGCTTCTACTTCAAGATCCATTCCCGATCCAAGCGCACTCCAATTGCTGCCATCCCATTTAGCGATACGAGTTGCAGGAGTTGTGAAATTTCCCCCGGCGTAAATGTTTACATTATTATCATATATGAGAGCTCTTATATAATTATCCATTCCTGATCCAAGCGCACTCCAATTGCTGCCATCCCATTTGGCGATATGATTTACAGTAATTCCTCCAGCGGTTGTAAACAAACCTCCAGCATAAATGTTTCCGGCATCATGTGTAAGAGCATTTACCGTCGTGAGACTGGGTGTAGAATAAGACATTCCTGATCCAAGCGCACTCCAATTGCTGCCATCCCATTTGGCGATATAATTTACAGTAATTCCTCCAGCGGTTGTGAAACTACCTCCGGCATAAAGGTTTCCATCATCGCCATATGTGAGTGCACGTACATGACTATTCATTCCTGATCCAAGTGCGCTCCAATTGCTGCCGTCCCATTTGGCGATATAATTTACAGTAATTCCTCCAGCGGTTATGAACTGTCCCCCGGCATAAAGGTTTCCGTCATTGTCACACGAGAGAGCGTTTACCGAATAAGACATTCCCGATCCAAGCGCACTCCAAGTGCTGCCGTTCCATTTGGCAATGAACCTTGCAAGATTTCCTCCAGCAGTTGTGAATAGCCCCCCGGCATAAAGGTTTCCAGCATAGTCATGTGTGAGTGCATATACATGATTATCCATTCCTGATCCAAGTGCGCTCCAATTGCTGCCGTTCCATTTGGCGATATAATTTGCAGTGATTCCTCCAGCGGTTGTAAAATAACCTCCAGCATAAAGACTTTTGCTATAATCTATATCAAAAGAATGGTCGAATGTAGCATTTGATTTTTGGTGATATTGATTGTTAGTTGTGCTGCCCTTAACTGTTACGTTAATATTATCAGTTTCTATGGATTGATTAACATCTAAGGCTTGTAACCAAATTAAGCAATCATCACCAGCAGAAATATCTTGGTTTAAAACACAAGTTGAACGAAAATTGACTGGGCAACTGGTATCATCGTGAGCACAAAAGTGGATTTTAGTAGGAATGTCTGAAGTCACTTCTGTGATTCGTCCAGTTAAATTTGCAGTAGATGTATTACTAACTTTTAATGCGCGATAACTTTGATTAAGATTTGTAGGATCAGTATCAACTTCAACAACAAATTCTCCCAAAATTGTTACATTGGAAGTATAAGTATCGATATTTTTGCCTTTAATTTCTAAAGTAGTATTGTCTCCTGGATTAGCTCCTGAAGTGTCGAATTTGATGTTACAACTAGTGCCCGGAGTCATGGTTTTACTTGTACAATCGGAAAAATCAGAGGTAACGCCGGTTAAGCTGGAACCTAAAACAAAACTGGCAGAACTTGGATCTAAAAATTGCCAGGTAAAGTTACCGGTATTGGTGATTGTAAAGAATTGTGAGAGCTGATCTGGTTCTAAATCAATATAATATTGAGTTCCAATGCTGGTATTTGCAACTGTTACAGAAGAGGAAACTGTAGCGGTGCTTGAGCTAGTAGTGGAAGAATAGGAAATAATTGCATTTCCTGAGCCATAAGAATTTTGGGCAGCAGTTAATGAGATGTTGCAGACTCCTCCATTTTTTGCTAGATTTTGACAATCGGCCAACGAACCAACAGTTATATTATGAATTGTTGATTGAAGATTTACATTGGTTACATTAACATTTTCGGAAGTATTGTTGGTAATTGTTAAATTTTGTGAGCCTGGGGTGCTAAATATCACATTAGAAGCACTAATTTCACCTGGTGTTGTAGTTGTAATAGTAGTAGAGCTGGCTTTATTATGTTTGTGCATGGCGCTGGCAATTGCAATACCAGCCCCTAAACTAAAAATACTAGCAACCATTATTTGGGAACTATTGGATGTTGATGGATTTAAGTTTATTAAAAGACTCTCATCAGAAGCAATAGCGCTTGTAGTTCCACAGAGTAGTAATAATAAGAAAATCAAAGTTAGTTTTTTCAACGAAACATCCTCCCTTTTGTTATGATATATAACTTAATTTGTTGTTTTTATTTGCGCAAACATAAAATTATTTAAAGGATGTCGTATTTTAAACTTATTATTTTCCCAATGCAATAATTGTCGATAGTTATTTAAAAAATAGATTAAAATTTTATTTGCCAAGAGAAGTTAATGTAAACAAAGTAGCGTAATACGAAGAATTAGATTTTAACTGCAAAAGTGAACAAATGTTCAATAAAATGTCTTGGTTTTAAAACTCTTAATGAGATATTTTGGGGTATAAATCCTTATCCCGAATTCGTGTTTAAAATGTAGTCGTACCTCTAATTTGAATGTGCCTTCGCCAAAATGCTGACCACAATGATTTGTTTTGGGTGGCAGATAAAAATTATTGGCCAACGATTCGGAAATTTGCTGACAGTTTGTCTCGCTTAGGAAATTCCAGTGTGAGTGGCTGATGGTTGTATATGTTGCTTGCTTGACTTTTTATATCGTTTTCCAATAGACTGATAAGGGATGATACAAATGAATTGTTTTAATGTTTATAAACGAACGCTGTTATTTACTTTTACGTTGATTGCTTTTTTGTACGCAGATTGTTCTTTTGCGGTTTCTTTCCAAGTCCCGCTGCAAAGTGCAGCAACATTAGGAACAGCAAATGCTGGAGCGGCAACCAATGATAAGGATGCCAGTATCGAATTTTTTAATCCCGCTGGGATGGCTGTGCACAAAAAAACCATGCTGGCTGTATCTGCTATACAGATCATTTCTAATCCGCATTTTAAACCCATTGCAGCAACCAGCACAATAGGAGCTAATGTTTTGGGGAATGACAAAAATCCTGTTGCTGATGCTTTTATACCTACGATCCATGCGATTGTACATATTGTTGACAAAGTTAATTTTGGTTTTGGTGTTTCATCACCATATGGATTAAAAAATATCTACGATGAATCTTCTGTGGCTCGATATGTGACTACTAAAAATGAATTGAAAGTTATTAATATTAATCCAAGTTTATCTTATTTAATTACCAAAAAGTTTTCTATTGGTGTTGGTTTTGATGTACAAACCATATCTGCAACATTGGCAAAACACATACAAGTTCATCCAGCTTTACCAGATGTTATCTCCGAAAATAAAGGAGATAATACTGGATATGGATGGAATGCTGGATTGTTTTACCGTCCTAGTTTTGCAACAAAGTTGGGAATTGCATATAGATCGAAAGTAACACATAACATCACAGGAACAACGACATTTAGTTCAGTGTATCCTCCTGCTGTTGCAAACAAAAGTCATATGGTTTTTCCCGACACAATTATATTTAGTATTACTCAGGCAATTAATAACAAATGGAATGTGATGAGTGATGCAAAGTTTACTAAGTGGGATAGAATTAAAAATTTAGAAATAAACTTGCCATCCCTGGGGCAAACTTCAATTATACCTTTGTATTATCATAATGCTTGGCGTTTTTCTTTAGGAAGTTCCTATTTAGTAACGCCAAAATGGTTGTTACGATGTGGCGCAGCATATGCTCAATCTCCAACACCAACACAATATCGTAATGCATTGCTTCCTGATTCAGATGCTTTTTGGTTATCAGCTGGTGCTAATTATATAGTAAATAAATACATCAATATTGATGTTGGTTATACGCATATTATGTTCAAACATGTTACAATAAATCAACAAGAAACGTTAGCATTATTGAGAGCAAGTTATAGAGTCTGTGGAGATTTTATTGGTATGCAAATAAATGTGCATTTTGTTTAGAGTGATATTATGAATGCAGAAAAGATACAGTATAATGAAGTAGAATCGGAATCACGACGTTATATATTAAATAAACTCATAAACGAAAAAAGGATAGGCTTAACGTTTCCTAAAATGTTAGAACATGAGTTTCAGCAGCATTATGTGGATCAATATCATAACTTGGTGTTTTTGGGGCTTGTTGTTGGCACAGTAGTGTATACTTTTAGTGTTATATTTGAGTTTTTGTTTGCGAAAAACTTGAGTGCTGTTTTAATTGTTCGATATGCATTTGTTACGCCGACAACGATTTTTATGCTGATTTCAAGTTATTTTGTGCGCAAATATTCTTGGCAGCAATTTTTGGTAACTATTGGTATTATTGCTATATCTATTGGTATTTGGCTGAGTTTTTATTATGAAACTGGGCCTTTGAAAGAGCTTTATTGTTTTGCTCCAATTATTTTGTTAGTGTATTTAGGTGCGCCAACTTATGTTTGTTTTAGGTTTGCTCTATTAATTGTTATTATTAATATTGTTATCGCAATATTGGCACTAAATATTGATCAAACAGTTGCGTATTTTTTTCTCGTAACATATATATACATTCTGATAGCAGCTTCTGTGATGGCTGCTTTTTCAAATTATTTTTCCGAAAGAGCAAGACGACAGCAATTTTTGCAAACATCGTTGATAGATTATGAAAAAAAAGAGCTGTTGCAAGCGTTGGATGAAAAGAAAATGTTGTTGCGGGAAATGCACCATCGTGTTAAGAATAACCTACAAATAATAATTGCTTTGCTTGAGCTGGAAGAACAGCAAATTACTGATGAGACTTGTTTGCGGATTTTATCTGATAATAAAAATAGAATGAACGCTTTAGCTGTGATACATGAAAAAATATATGGCGCAGATAATCTGTTTAAAATCAACATGAATAATTATATTGGCGATCTTGCATTAATGATAGTTAGCGCATTACAAAAACAGAATGCAGTACGTTTAAAGGTTGAAATTGATGATAAAATAGAATTAACTCCTGATGCTGCTGTTCATATTGGGTTGATTGTTAGTGAGCTTGTGACGAATTCTTTGAAACATGCATTTCCAGATGATCAAAAAAACGCGCTTGTGCAAATCAAGCTGTATAAAAATGAAAAAGGAAATTTAGAGCTTGTGGTATCAGATAATGGCATGGCTTTTCCGAAAAAAATTGATTTGGCAGAAATTAAAACATTAGGGTTGACTTTGGTAAAGCAGCTTACAAAACAATTGCATGGCACATTTGATTTAAGCTGTGATAATGGTGTAACAGTAAAAATTATTATGGGAAAGATATAAAATGTAAAAACTAATGTTTTGGTAAATAGAGGGTGAATTTTGTGCCTTTGCCAACTTTGCTTTCAGTGATGATCTTGCCGTTGTGTTCATCAATAATGTTTTTTACGATCGATAATCCTAATCCTGTTCCTTTGGCGGTTTCTTTAGTGGTAAAAAATGGTTTAAATATTTTATCTATATTTTCATCTGATATGCCACAACCAGTGTCAGAAATAACAATAACGGCTTTATCATCTTGATATTCCCCATGAATCTTAATTTCTTTATTTTCGCTTGATTGCAAGGCATCAACAGCATTAACTATCAAGTTCAAAAGTGCCTGCTGAATTTCATTTGGTATTATTTTGGCTTTTAAACCATCTGGGGGAAATTCAATGCTGATTTTAATTTTTTCTTTTATAATTCGACAATCAAGCAATTTCAATACATTACGTATCAATTTTGCAATATCAGCCTGCTCGAATGATTTATTATTAATGCGTGGAGCAAAAGCTAATAAATTTTTAATGATGTCAATGCTGCGTTCAGTTTCTTTTTTTGTGTTTGATAGTACTTGATGAACTTTACTGCTTTTATCAGTTTTTTTTATGCAGTATTCGATGTAATTTAAAATGCCCATTAGAGGATTGTTCAATTCATGCGCTGTTGCAGCGGCAAATAACCCCAATGAATTTATTTTTTCTATTTGAATTAACAGCTGTTGATTTTTTTCCTTAATTATAGTATCAGCCTGGTGTTTATATAAAGCTATTTCAATATTGTTTAATAGTTCCCTATCAACAAATGGTTTAATAATATATGCAAATGGTTCAGTGAGCTTTGCTCGTTCCAATAATTCTTGGTCAGCATAAGCTGTAAGATATACAATAGGTATGTCAAGTTCCTTTTTAATCAAGCTTGCAGCTTCAATGCCGTCCATTTTGTCTTGAAGAACTATGTCCATCAAAATTAAATCAGGTGTTAACTCTTTTGCTTTTTTAACAGCTTCCTCCCCGGAGAAAATAGCCTCATTTCCAATAACAGTGTAACCAGCATTTTGCAGTTTCTTAACCAAAGATAAACCGACTGCTACTTCATCTTCAACCACCATGATTTTTTTACTTTCCATTTTCCACCTATTTTTCGCTGTTTTATTTACTCAGAATATTACTTTAATTTTAGCAACATTTGTTAGAATAATAAACCATATCAATTACAGATGTAGGGTAAATGAGTTAAAATTTAGACGATTTTGTTACCGTAATTGGTTTGCTCTTAATTCTTATTTGAGTTATGATTATACAAAATTTTAATGTTAAGTGAGGATAAAATCATGAAAAAATTTGTTACTATTGCAGTGCTTGGAGCTTTATCATTATGCTTAGTGGGCTGTGATAATATGAACAAGCAGGATGTTGGTGTCTTAACTGGCGGTGCGATTGGCGGCTTGTTGGGTAGTCAATTTGGCAGTGGCAGTGGACGAGTTGCTGCTGCTGTAGCTGGAGCAGTTGTTGGTGGATTTATTGGCGGACAAATCGGCCATAGTATGGATAAGGTTGACCAAATGAGAATGGAGCGAGTATTAGAAAGAACCCCAACTAATCAAACAACTAGTTGGCGCAATCCTGATACTCGGTACCAATATGCGGTAACTCCGACAGAGACTTATTACGTAAAACGGCATCCTTGTCGTAAATATGTGGTGAAAGCTTGGATAGACGGCAAACAACGCTATGTTCACGGAAAAGCTTGCCGCATAAATGGTAAATGGCGCGCCGTTAACTAATTTTTACTACCATGCCAAAACCAAAAACTATATATGCTTGTAGCAAATGTGGTGCCCAGTTTCCTAAGTGGGCTGGGCAATGCGTTGATTGTGGTACTTGGAATAGTATTACTGAAGAAGCTATTGCTGTTAGCAGTCATCCGCGTGATCTAAAATTTTCTCCAAAAGATTTTAGTGGCGCTACCATTTTATCAGCAGTATCTTTGCAAAAAACTCCGCGAATTGCGACTAGTTCCAGCGAATTGGATCGGGTTTTAGGTGGAGGATTGGTTTCTGGATCAGTTATTTTGATTGGCGGCGATCCTGGTATTGGCAAGTCAACTTTATTATTGCAAACTTTATGCCGGATGACAGCACATCATCCAATACCATCTTTGTATGTCAGTGGAGAGGAATCTTTGCAGCAAATAACTTTAAGAGCTAAGCGCTTAAAATTACCTGAAGATTCACTTAAATTATTAGCTGATACTAATGTTGAAAGAATTTTATCTGTGGCACAACAAGAACAACCACGAATTTTAGTGATTGATTCTATTCAAACGATGTTTACTGAAAATGTTTCATCTGCTCCCGGCGCGGTCAGTCAAGTGCGTGAAAGTGCTGCTAAGTTAGTACAATATGCTAAACAAACTAACACCGCGCTTATTTTGGTTGGTCATGTTACCAAAGAAGGTGCGATTGCAGGGCCGCGTGTATTAGAACATATGGTTGATACGGTGTTATATTTTGAAGGGGATCGAAATAGTCGTTTACGAATTTTGCGTGCAGTAAAAAATCGTTTTGGTGCGGTGAACGAATTAGGTGTGTTTGCAATGTTAGATAAAGGATTGCGTGAAGTGAGTAATCCTTCGGCGATTTTTTTATCGCGCACTGAAACGCCTGGTTCGGGTAGCAGCGTTATGGTTACCTGGGAAGGCAGCAGGCCGATGTTGGTTGAAATTCAGGCGTTAGCTGATCAAAGTCATTTGGCAAATCCGCGCAGAGTGACTGTAGGTTTAGAATATAATCGTTTAGCGATGTTATTGGCGGTTTTACACCGTCATGGCGGCATTGCAACTTATGATCAGGATGTTTTTGTTAATGTGGTTGGCGGCATGCGAATTTTGGAAACAGCAGTTGATTTACCGATTTTATTATCAATTATTTCCAGTTTAAAAAACAAACCATTGCCGACAGACTTAGTAATTTTTGGAGAAGTTGGTTTGGGTGGCGAAATTCGGCCGGTGCAGAATGGCTTGGAGCGCCTGCGAGAAGCATCTAAGCATGGTTTTAAGCGCGCAATTATTCCAGATGCCAACGCACCAAAAGAAAAATTCAAAGAAATGAAAATTATTTCTGTTAAATATTTGCATGAAGCGTTAGTTGCGTTTTAATTCGAGCAAAAAGCATAATCTAATCACAAAAGAGCCGTTATTTCAACACCTTATAATCTGCTTAGACCTGCTTAGACAAAACTCACGTTATGTAATGAATAAAACCGCTAATTAAAAAAACACGTCTAAATAAAAGCAAAATTGTGCAAATGTGCTAATATGAATATATGCTTACAAAGCCTAACAAAAAGAAGAAAAGAAAAAAAAAGAATTTGATGCCTTTATTATTATACGTGGCTGATTCTTTTTCTATAATTGCACAGTACCTAATTACTAGAGAAAAACTAAATTTAGTTAAGGCTTTTTCTCCTAATTTTAAAAATTATTCTTTTCTTGTTGTAGAATTCGATTCATTTGAACTTCTGAAAAAACGATTAAAAGACATAAAAAAGATCAATCAAAATTTTGTTGTTTTTTTGCTTACACCATTAGGTAATTATGGCGACTGTTTTTTTATAAGAGGAGTTAAGAAAAAGGTTTTTTGTTCTGAAGACAGCAAATATATATCTGCTTTAAGAGGATTGGATGGTATAGAGGTTTGTGTGATATCAAAAAATCATAAATGTACCGAAAAAAATGTAGAGCAAGTCATTTCTGCGTCACCGAATAATTTTCCTATTAACAAGACTAATTGTTATTTGTTATTTCTGGCGCAGTGTATCAATGAAATAATAAAAAATTATGATTGCAGCACCAAAATTGATGGGGAAGACGCTGACAAATTAATTGAAAAAATAAGAATTGCCAATGAAAGTATTTATAAAAAGAAAGAAAAAAATCACATATATATTCGTGTGTCCGGTAATACCAGTTATGTTTTTGGTATTGTTGATGTTTTTAAAAAAATTATAGCACCAGAGATGATTTTGAATTTATCCCCTTTGTTTATTTTATATAAATTCTCCTATGCTCTTACTTTGATGTCTAATGAAAAAGAAGCGCATGGTTATATAAACAACCGTAAAAAAAAGAAAGGTTTGGAAGTTGCTGTATATTCAAAAAATGGAGAACTTTGGTTCATTGCTAACAACAACTTTGCTAAAAAGAAATTGGAGCTACAGCCAAAGCATAAAGATAAAGTTAAAAAGATCATCGGTAAACCAACTGCTAATGGCGAAGGTGTTTTTCCAATAAAGATGTTCGAGCTCAATAAATTAAAAAAAATATTAAATACATATCCAGCGTTTACGTTTCACATTGGGGCTTCTAGAATTTTAACTCAAAATCAAAACAAGCTGTTTGTTCCACATAATAGATTAAATAAGATTTCCAGTGAAAACGGTGGTATAGCGGAATTTCATACCGGAAAAAGCTTTGTTTTTATAAAAACGAAAAATAATAAGTGGTTCTGTTGGGGAGATAATCAATTTGGTGAGCTTGGTCTTGGGCACTCCCAAGAAGTAAACAATCCAGTTCCGCATAATAGATTAAATGAGATTTCCAGTAAAAACGGTGGTATAGCGGAATTTCATACTGGAGAAAACTTTGTTTTTATTAAAACGAAAAATAATAAGTGGTTCTGTTGGGGAGGTAATTGGCGTGGTGAACTTGGTTTTGGGCACTCCCAAAAAGTAAACAATCCAGTTCCGCATAATAGATTAAATGAGATTTCCAGTAAAAACGATGTTCATACCGGAGAAAACTCTGTTTTTATAAAAACGAAAAATAACAAATGGTTCTGTTGGGGATATAATCAATTTGGTGAGCTTGGTCTTGGGCACTCCCAAGAAGTAAACAATTCAGTTTCGCATGATAGATTAAATGAGATTTCCAGTAAAAACGGTGGTATAGTGGAATTTCATACTGGAGAAAACTTTGTTTTTATAAAAACGAAAAATAACAAATGGTTCTGTTGGGGATATAATCAATTTGGTGAGCTTGGTCTTGGGCACTCCCAAAAAGTAAACAATCCAGTTCCGCATAATAGATTAAATGAGATTTCCAGTAAAAACGGTGGTATAGTGGAATTTCATGTCGGAAAGAACTGTGTTTTTATAAAAACGAAAAATAACAAATTTTTCTATTGGGGGACTGATCGATTTATGGAGATGAATGGTCTGAAACGTGGTTTATCTATACATGGTGAGAAGAATAAGCCAACTCTATTATTCTCCGGGCAGAAGAATTTGGAAGAAAAGATAAAAAAATTGATGAGAGAAGCAAAGGAACCGCAGGATAAGGGGCAGATTAGAAAATTACTTCGCATGATGAATAAACAAAAAATAGTGGAATCCGATCCGAACGAACGAATAATTGCCATGAGAGAAATAGAAGTGCGATACAATTCATATAATAAGAGGCTCATGGGAAATAAATTTGGTTAGAAATTTTAAATCAAGGTGAATTTTACCTAAACAAAAGGTAGCCATTTGAAAAATTAGATGTTGATTTTTAATACAATGTAGTTTTTTCCTGTAAAAGTGCTGTTAGTTTATTTGTAATAATTTGTACTCCATGAATAAATTTTTCATGGAGTTTCTTTTTCTTTTTATAGGTAATTTCAAATATTGCCGCTTGTTTGCTCGCTTTTAATAAGTAATCATCACTTGTGGTTAATTCGTCAACTAAATTTAAATCAATCGCGCGTTTGGCAAACCAATATTCACCAGTAGCTACTTTGTCTATGTCAACTTTCGGGCGGTTTTGTTTAATAAAATCTTTAAATAGTGCATGAATGTCTTCGACTTCTTCTTTTAATTTATCACGGCCGCCAGAAGTATTTTCGCCAAACAAAGTTAAGGTGCGTTTGTATTCTCCAGCGGTAATTTGTTCAAAATCCACATCATGTTTTTTTAAAAAACGATGAAAATTTGGCAGTTGTGCAATCACCCCAATTGAACCCAGAACTGCAAAAGGTGCGGCAATAATTTTGTCAGCGGTTGCTGCCATCATATATCCGCCGCTAGCAGCAACTTTATCAACTGAAGTTATTAGTTCAATTCTGGCGTCTTTAATGCGTTGCAATTGTGAAGCGCCTAAGCCATAACCATGTACAACGCCACCAGCGCTTTCTATTTTTACCAAAACTTTGTCTTTGGGTTTTGCGACATTTAAAATGGCGGTGACTTCTTCACGCAGTGATTTTACTGCAGATGCCTTTATATCTCCTAAAAAGCTAAGCACGAAAATACGTGGTTGTTCTTTGGGTGGTTTTTTTTGCCGTTTGCTAATTTTTTTTTGCTTTTTATATTCTGTTTTCGGTAAAATTTCTTTATTAATGGTATCGGTTAATTCTTGATAGTATTTATTTAATTTGCGTAATTTAATTTTAGCTTTTTCTTTTATTTTATCTTTACAGACAATGGCAGCAATACCAGCAACTATAATCAAAATTGCTGCAATGATTATAATGGTTTGTACCGCAAAAATTCCAAGATTAATTAGGGCATCAATCATATGTTTAGTCTCCAATCATTTTTTAGTTAGATGTAATAATATAACGCGTCTGTTGTCAGCATGTAATACAGTAAAACAAAGATTATCAATGGTGATACTTTCGTCACGTTTTGGTAAATGGCCAAAATGATGAGTTATCAAACCACCAATTGTATCAAATTCGTCGTTGCTAAAATCAGTATGAAAATAAGAGTTAAATTCTTCAATAGTAGTTAATGCTTTAATGGTGTATTCATTTTGGTGTAATTGTTTAATGTTAATATCTTCATGAATATCATATTCATCAGCAATTTCTCCAACGATTTGTTCTAAAATATCTTCAATGGTAATTATTCCAGCAACATTTCCATATTCATCGATTACCACAGCAATGTGTGAACGTTTTTTGCGAAATTCTTGCAGTAATATATCTAATCTTTTGCTCTCAGGAATAAAAAATGCAGAACGTAAAATATCGTTAAGATTAAAAGTTTTGTCATTAAAGCAATAATTTAACAAATCTTTGGCTAATAAAATACCCATGGGTTTTTTACTGGCGCGATTTAATACTGGAAAACGCGAATGACCTGATTCAATTACAATTGGCAGCATCTCTTGTAATGATTGATCATCATAAATAATAGTGGTTTGTGCGCATGGTATCATAATGTCACGTGCCTGCAGAAAGGAGATTTGCAGTGATCCTTCAATCATGCTTAAAGTATTAGCGTCGATGATGTTGTTTTTTTCAGCTGTACGCAACATCTTGATCAATTGTGCGCGATTTCTTGGTTTTGGTTTAAGTATTCTTAGTTGCATAATTATTCAGCCAAGTTTCATGTGGCGATTATAAAGGGTTTTAGGTATCTTTTTTCGACGACTAGCGCCCATGGATGAAGGCGCGGGAGGTACA
>JASFHH010000025.1:0-25103 GCA_050123335.1 Gammaproteobacteria bacterium | reverse complement strand
GTGCCAATCCTATTCCAATAATTATTCCATGTCATCGAGTAGTCAGCCAAAACAGTGACAGCGGATTTATGGGAAAAACCGCCGGAAAATCGCTGAAAATTAAAAAATGGTTATTACAACATGAACTGCGGCACCATTACGCGTAAAGTAAAAAATTTTACATATGATGTGAATTACACAACATGTAAAAACAAAAACTTAGTCTAATAGTTGTTATAAAATCAGACAGCATCGCTCCCTACAGTAATTTTCTCGGTTTTTCATCACGGATTTAAGAAAACCTTAAGAATTAGCTGCTATTATTTACAATAAATAGTGATATTTCCCAATAGAAGTAGAAGTATCGGATTAAACAGGTTTTTGCAGCGCAAATAAAATTTCAGCAAAATTGCTTGCCTTGGTATAATGCTGAGACTGTGATTAATTTAGCTGTTACGCTGCATAATGGTTACTTTGTTGGAGAATTTATGTTTAAAAAAGAAAAAGAAAAAGTACAAATACATTGTGGCACATCATATTCAATTATTATTAAAGGAAGCGAAATATATCTCTTTGGAAATTTGCATTCACCTAGTTATATGAGCAATATAGTAATAGAATCCCATGCAATAGCAAGTGCTTTCCATAATTCTAAGTACCCTAGCTCATATTGTTCAGTGAATAAAAGATACAACCTTTTAAAAGAAAGATTCAAAGATAAGCTTTTCCTCAACGAACCAACAATGATAACGAACCTTAAAGAAAAGATAACAGCTATATTTTGTGCTAACCATTTCGTAGCAATACGAACTAAAGGCAAAAACAACATTAAAAAATATTGGATTATGTTTGATAATATTTACTGTTTTGGCGAAAGCAAACTAACTTATGTTTTCGGAAATCATTATACACGTACATTACTATCCAATAACAAGAAAAAGCTAACTGCCAATATAAAAGTATTTGCGCACCCATGTTTAAAAACAAACTTCCATCGGCTTGGTATAGTAGCATTAAAAAAAGACGAAAAAGATTGGATGTTCCTTCTGGAATACCCCTCAAGCGAACGTAAATTTTCCCTAACCAAAGATGGAAATGTGTATTTTGTGGGTAATGATTCATGCATACATATTCTACAAAACGTTATCCAAATGTCAGGGGGATGGCAGCATGCCCTCTTTTTGCTATCAACGGGTGATGTATACGTATTAGGTGTTAATTCATATGGGCAGCTTGGTTTCAGATTTACAAGTTATGTTAAAATACGACAACCCGCAAAACTAAAATTTCCAAACAAAATTAAAATTCAAGAAGTTTTTGCACATGAAAACACTAGTTTTTTTCTAACCAAGTGCGGTAAAATATATATAAGCGGCTTACTAAATAAAAAGAAGATTTATCCTCCCCACCAATATTTGGATCTACCAAAACTTGGTTTTCCTATAAAATGTATTAAGACGGTAAAATATTCTCGCACCCACATCACTATTTTGACACAAAATAATAATGTTTTTATATTACCTTTATATCTAAAGAACTATAAAAGAAAACAGCCTGTTTTGCTAAAGTTTCCTAATCTGAAAAAGCATTTGCTTTTTGCAAATAATCACAAGTTCTTTAATGATATAACCATACTATTGACAAACAGAACAAAAAAATATTCGAAAATACAAGTAAAAGACATTATAAAAAATCTTTCCAAAATCAACAAATCTGATTTTAGCTCAGATCTACTAAAAGCTATTAATAGCAATGATATAAGAACAGCTTCAATTTGTATAAAAAAAGACAAATCGAGGGTATTAATTAACAAAAAAGAAAAAGGTACAACCCCAGCAATACTCTTAGTGTTTAAAATTTTAGCAGCTGCACACAAATCTAAAAATATAACAACATTTTTAATTGAAAATAACAAATTAAACATCAAAATACCAAAAACCAGTTACATTGACTTTTTGATGACCCTATTAAAACGTATAATTAAACATCCAAAATTTAATGCACATATTGAAGATGACGCAAAACTAACGGTATTGGATTATATGAACAGCGCAGCAAAATTATTTCGTGAGTGTATCGCTTTATGCAAAGAAAATGAGGACATCCAAAAATTTTCGCTAAGAAGCTGACTGTTTGATTAACAACATAACTGTATCATGCGGCCAAACTGCCAAATAGTCGGTTGAAAATGTTCCTTATGAACAACCGCGTTAAATAAGCCTATGCAATCCAGTATAAACATTTGCATTTTCACCTCGAGCAAAACCGCATAAAGTTATATTCCATTTTTCTGCAGCTTCGATCGCAAACGAAGACGGCGCAGAAACTGCAACTATCATTTCAATTCCAGCACGCGCAGCTTTTGCTACCATTTCAAAACTAACTCTGCTAGATAAAACCACACCACAACCATGTGTATCATAATTTTGCAACAAACAACTACCAATGGCTTTATCTAATGCATTATGACGACCAATATCTTCTGCAAATGTGACGATTTCACCATTAGAATTAAAGATTCCAGCCGCATGTGTTCCGCCCGTTTGCTGAAAAATTATTTGTTTTGCATGTAACTTTTCTACTAAAGAATTTAATTTAGCTACAGCAAAAGATAACGTGGTATCATTCGCAGGAATAGCACTTAAAAGATTTTCAATATTGCGTGTTCCGCACAAACCACATGAACTAGTTACCAATAAATTACGCTTAGAAACAGTTTGCGCAGGAGCTTCAACTTTTACTGCAATTATTTTTGATGCCGAATTATAATCAGAAATATCAATAATATCTGAAAAATCCTCAATAATGCCTTCTGCAAAAAGAAATCCAACAACTAAAGCTTTAACATCTGACGGTGTACAAAGAATTGCATAATTACTGATTCTATCGACTTGGCCATCAACCTGAATAGCAATCGCCTGCTCGATTACCACTTGATCTTGTACTGATTTTTTATCAAGAATAGAATTTTTAATACGAGATAATTCTATAGTTTTAGTTTTCATATTTTACAATCATACCTTAAATTATAGTGTCAGTTTAAACTGGAACTCATGATTTTACATCTTGTTTGTTATGTAAAATCATGAGTCAGCAAGCATCCGCATATCTTTAAAAGAACCCGGTTATTGCATGCGCGGTAGCTGCCACATAAATTTAATAAGTAATTTGACAGTTACAAATCTCGCGCCTTGAGGTGTAATGAGCATATATTAAAATTTACACCAAATCATCAGCATTTTCTATAAATTTAGCAGCTATGTGAAATATTTTAAAAGAATATCTGCCCTATCAACTTCTTGAACCTATAAAAAATCAATATTTTTCACATTATAATATTGCTAAAAACATATAGCTATGGCAAGATGACGATGATTTCCACAAAGAAACGAAATCAAAAATCAAGTTTATAACAAGGAGTTTAATTATGTTGGAACGTTTCTCAAAGATGTCTGTTCTTGGTTTTACCATTATCGAATTATTAATCACTTTAGCAATTATTGCTGTCATAGCAGTGATCGCTATACCTTCATACATGAACTACACTAGAAGATCATATTATAGCAAAATCGTACAAGCTGCTGCACCATACAAATTGGGCGTATCAGAATGTTACCATACTACTGGAGCATTAACCAACTGTGATGCAGGATCAAATGGCGTACCTGCAGCCAGAACAACCGCTGATGGAGCGATTGGTTCAATAACAGTATCCAATGGCGTTATTACCGTAACCCCGGTTGCAGCACATGGCATAAAAACTCTTGATACTTATATCCTAACACCTACAGTAAATAACAACATTTTAACCTGGACAACTTCAGGCCCTGGTGTAGACGCAGGATATGCTAGATAATAAATAAATACAAAAGGCGTCAGACCTTGAATTTTATGAAATCAAAATTCAAGGTCTGACGCCTTATTTATATTGACAAACGCCCGACTACCCCTAAAAAAAATTGGCTTACCCTGACATCTAAGCCACACATCTTTTACTCGTCTATTTCCCGCATCAATTAACATACTAACATCATCCAGCCAATCGTTATTAACTACTGCGCAAAGCGGATGCCAATCTTCACTGCCAGTCGCCGTAAACACAGTATCTTTTCCCTGAAACTTATCCAACAATACACGCATTTCATTCGCACTAAAATTTGGCATATCACAGGGCAAAAATAAAGTTGCATGATAATTACTTTGATAATAAGACAAAGCCGCTTCTATGCCTGCCAGAGGGCCAATATGTTGACGTTTATCAGCGATCATCGGTTTGTTATAACGCTGATAAGCTGGATTTTTACTTACAATAATTACATCATGAATGCCAACTTTATCGAGCTCAACAAGCAAATGTTCTATGATAGTCAAGCCATCACTAAGTAATATATTACCTTTAGCTAAACCACCTAATCGACTCGCTTTTCCACCAGCTAAAATTGCCGCAGCTATATCTTTTTTCATGATTATTTACCGTCTAGCAATAAAAAAATCTCGCAATAATTGACCACACTCTTCTGCCAATAAACCACCCACAATCGACAAATTATGATCACATTTAACTTTGTCTTTTGGATCAAACGCACCAAAAATGCACCGCTTTATTCGCGCATGCAACATTGCGCCAATGCACATCATGCAAGGCTCTAAAGTAACATACAAATCCATATCAACCAATCGATAATTGTTCGTTTTTTGCGCAGCTTGGCGCAATGCCACAATTTCCGCGTGATTTGTTGGATCATTACTGGAAATTGGACAATTCCACCCTTGCGCAATAATCTGATTATTATGTACTACCACTGCACCAATCGGCACTTCGCCTTGCTGCTCCGCATAACGTGCCATTTCTAGTGCTTGCTGCATACAATATTGATCAAAATCTGAAAATGACATTATATTCACCTCAACTCGTAATTATTAGCTAAATTTTATGCGTAATTATAAAGTTTTGGATTGCTTTTTTCGACGACTAGCGCCCAAGGATGGAGGCGCGGGAGGTACATGGATGTACCAGGGAGGAGAAAAAAGCAACCCAAAACTTTATTAATCACCATAAAAAAATCGGTTAAATATTCACCTCAACTCGTGGTATTATAATACATTATGCAGGAACATATTTATACTATCAGCGAGCTAAACCAACAAGTTCGTAATCTATTAGAAAGCAACTTTTCCCTCATTTGGGTTGAAGGCGAAATTTCAAATTTCGTTTGCCCCAGCTCTGGTCATTGGTATTTTTCACTCAAAGACAAAAATGCTCAAGTGCGCTGCGCTATGTTTCGAGGAGCTAATAGCCGTTTAAAATTTCAACCCGAAAATGGCATGCATGTTATTGTATTTGCCCGCGTCAGCCTATACGAAGGACGTGGTGATTTTCAACTAATTGTAGAAAAAATCGAAGAAGTTGGTTTCGGCAGATTGCAACGCGCATTCGAAGAATTAAAACAAAAATTATCTAAAGAAGGATTATTTGACGAAAAATATAAACAGCCATTACCAAGATTTCCGCAACAAATCGGCGTAATCACTTCACCAACTGGGGCAGCGATTCGCGATATTTTAAGTGTACTCAAACGCCGCTTCCCTTTAGCACCAATTGTAATTTACCCAACTTTAGTTCAAGGCAATGACGCAGCACCAAAAATTGTCAAAGCAATTCAAGTTGCAAATGAACGCCATGAATGTGATATACTCCTTGTTGCTCGCGGTGGTGGATCAATCGAAGATTTATGGCCATTTAATGAAGAAACTGTGGCTCGCGCTATTTTTGCAAGCACAATCCCGATTGTTGCCGGCATTGGACACGAAATAGATTTCACCATTGCTGATTTTGTTGCTGATCATCGCGCACCCACTCCTTCTGCCGCAGCTGAATTTGTAAGCCCCAACCAGCATGAAATTTTGCAACAATTATCAAAAACCGAACAACGTTTATGTTATGCAATTAACAAACATCACGATCATCAACAAATAATAGTAAGCAATTTATCTAAACGCATTAAACGCTGCCACCCTATTCAACAATTACAAGATGCAGCACAAAATCTGGATTATCTCGAACAAAATTTAATTGCAGCACAACTTAAAATAATAGAAACCAAACAAAATAAATTACAATTATTGTCTCGCGCGCTAAATGCTATTAGCCCTTTAGCAACTTTAAAGCGAGGTTATGCAATTATCACCAACCAAAAAAATAGCGTGATACAAAAAAGCAACATGGTAAAAATTGGTGAAAAAATTAATGCTAAGCTAGCTACCGGAAAATTACAATGCACTGTGGAGCAAATTTATGAAAATGACTAAATGGATGTTTTTCTTTATATTAATATTTTTATTAAACCAAAATATCATTGCCAAACCACCTACGATTAAAACTGATAACGTTCCAGGAGGCATTGCAATCAAAACCATTCCATGTGGTTACACTGCATATTTTCAACACCATCGAACAATGGTATTAAATAAACACGGGAAATGCTTTACGATTGTCGGCATACCATTATCTACAAAACCTGGCAAAAAATATATAACCATTAAACAAAATGACACCGAAACAACTATACCTATAAATATTAACGAAAAACAATATCCAACTACATATCTAACTATCAAACATGAAAAAACTATTGCACCAAAAAAAGAAATTGCTGCAAGATTAGAACGCGAACGCAAAATTATTGCCAAAATATTTAAATCCTGGACATACAAAAAGCAAATTAATTTAAACTTTAAATTGCCGGTAACAGGAAGATTTTCAAGCCCATTTGGCGCTCGCCGCATCATTAACAAAAGCATATTAAGCCAACATCGCGGTATTGATATCGCCGCTAAAACCGGCACACCAGTCAAGGCACCAGCAAGTGGCACCATAATTAACACTGGAAATTACCTGTTATTAGGTAACGCAGTTTTCATTGATCATGGTCAAGGTTTAATTACTATCTATTGCCATTTAAATAAAATTTTAGTCAAACCAAAACAATTAGTAAAACGCGGACAAATTATTGGACGTGTTGGCAACACCGGACGTTCTACTGGATCACATTTACATTGGGGCATCAGTTTAAATAACACTCGAGTCAATCCATTGTTATTTGTATCGTAAACATATATATTGAAAATAGCAGTGTACTATTAACATCAATCCAAATACAAGCAACCTACAAAAATTTTTGCATTTTGAAACAACATCATGATTTTTTACCTTGTACGGAAAAAAAAGATAACTATTGTGATTTCTTAAGCTTATGTTAAGAATCAAGTGCTATAATTATAATAAGGATGATGATATTTCCTGGTAAATGGGAATGTCGGCTTAATTAAGAGCAACACCAATAGCTGATAGGAGGTGTAATAATGTCCCCAAAAAATGATAATACAATTCAACAATCGATATTGTTTAAGACTTTACAAAAAATTGCCACCGATAAAAATGCTCAAAAGTTCATGCGTAAAATTGTCCGACAAAAAGGTGACGGAGAAAAACTTAGTAAAGAAGTTGAACTACAAATACAGAAAAAGCTATCAACACTAATAAACAGAGAAGTAAAGCAGTTGAAGTTTTTAATGAATTCAAGCCAACGTTTTAAAACTGCGGACAATGCTTCTAAAATAAACACATTGATTAATTTTGTTAATTATGATTATTTTCGACAAACAAAAAAATATCTTGCAAACCTTGGATTAGTTATTGGTGGGGATGAACTAGCAGATATCACTGAATATTTTGTAAAAGAATCTCTCAAAGATGTAGATACAAAAGAGCAATTAGAGCACTTAAAACAATTTCGTTTTGTAATACATGTTGTAAGAGAATTAGATAAATACGGAAAAAGTAAGCTGAAAAAATGGTTAAAAATTTCACAAGAAAATCTGCATACTTTAACGATGATCGAAATGATAACGATTCATTTCTGCACAACCAATCTTAAAGCACAAGTTTCGTCTCCAGCAAAAAAGGAAATTGATTTACTGCACAAAACATTGTTTAACGATATTTCTTCTGCGAAAAAAAATAATCAAAATAAAAGTGGTATAATACATAAACTCATTTCTACGTCAAAAAAAGTATGGCGATTTTTAACAAGCCCATTTAAAAGAAGAAAAAAAAGAAAAAGAACACCGCACATAGTACAAAAATCTAAACCGTCTCAAAAAAGCATATTAAAAAAAATACGTAAAAAACGACTAAACAAAGTTCTAATACAAAAATCAAAACGTTCCGGCTCGATTCGTCGCATCTTAACAACTAAATTTGCTAAATTTAATGTCAAAGCCCTGGCTTGTTTTGGCTTTTTAAATCTTCTTCCACTCCATAGAATACATCGTCCTGAGCTATGGTTTATTGCTGCGGCTTATTCATTTGTGGCAGTTTCAAGTATGATAAAGCCAAAGAAAATACTCACAAGATTTTTCTGCAAAAAAAATAAGCATACACCAAAATCCACGACAGAAAATGAACTAAATTATACTAATTCACCTGAGATGAAACATTAAAAACGAAGAAACTACTATTCTATCCATCAGGGAGATTAACAACTACTAATTTACTAGTTTCACTACAATATGGTGACAAAATACGCGCTCCACGCTCTGTATTCAACGCGCCCGGGTAAGACATCCAGGGTTCGATACAAAAAAACGGTTTATCTTTCATGGTGTACAACTGCAAATAACGAAATAAATGATTTTCATCAAACGCCTGCATTGATAATTTAAAACCATCTGGATATTGTAAAGCAATCAAACTATTTTCTTCTATTTCATGCAATTGTTCATTGATTTCTGGATTAGCTATAGATGTCGGAAATTTTAATGCTTCTTGTTCGCCAATAATTTCAGTTAATTTTTCATTATACTTTAAACGCTTAATTGGCTGAAAATTTAAAATCGTATTTTGCTTGTCAGGTGTTAAAAAATACGGATGAAAACCAGCATAATACGGCATCGGCTTATCGCCCAGATTAGTATAAATTTGTTCGCAAATTAATTTATTATTTGCAACTTTATAAGTTAACTGCACTTTAAATTTGTATGGATAAATTTTCAAAGTTTCTTTAGTGTCAGTTAACTGTATTGATAATTGATCTTCCTGCGAATCTTGCAAAACCTCCCACGGCAAATAAGGCGCAAAACCATGAATTGGTAAATTGTATCCACCACTTGAATCGAGCCTGCCGCAAATCGGAAATAAAAACGGCCAACCGCCAGCCAAATCTAACTTATCGTTTTCCCAAAAATTATCATGCAAATATAACAACTCGCGCGGTTTATCTTGCCACGGCATGATAATCGAACATCCCACACCTCCTTTTTCCGGCACGAACGAAGCTTTGGTTTGGCCATCGGGCGAAATGATGGCATAAACTTTAAAATTGTTGATTATAGATTGTTCAATCATGCAACAATGATAAGAGATTTTACCAATTGACGCCACACAAATCTCTGCTATACTGCCTCATATTTAGCCGGGGTGGCGAAACTGGTAGACGCGCCAGACTCAAAATCTGGTGGTGGCAACACCGTGTCGGTTCGAGTCCGACCCTCGGTATTTCAATGGGGACGGGTCTTTACTTATTACAAGTGCGCAGCTTTGTAATAAGTAAAGACCCGTCCCCTCTGGTAATTTTTATCAATTAATGCTAAATTTTATTCATGAACATCTTTCATTCGCCAGAAGGCGAAGAAACACATCATGCTTATGAAACCGCACTTGAACGTAAAGTTGATCAAGCATTAACACCTTTCGAACAATTTGTACAAAGCCAAGTGGTTGCTTGCAGCTTATTATTAATCGCAAGCTTAGCTGCAATCATTTTAGCCACTCTCCCATGGACTTCTCATTATTATTTTCGCTTCGTACAATTTCATCTTGGCTTTAACTTCGAACAACATGTTTTTACCGCCGATATAAAATATTGGGTAAACGATATTCTATTAACTTTATTTTTTCTATTAATCGGTTTAGAAATTAAACGCGAATTTTTGGTCGGCGAATTTACCCATGCTAAACGCGCATCATTAACGATCGTTGCAGCAATCGGCAGCATGATTGTGCCAATTTTAATTTATTTATTATTTAATTATAATTCTGCCGCAATCAAAGCGTGGGCGATTCCCTTACCAATTGGCACCGCATTCACTATTGGAATTATTGCATTATTTCGTAAAAAATTTCCGCGCGGTTTAATTGCTTTTATCACTGCGGTCGCAATTTTAGATGATATCGTTGCAATCATACTTATTGCATTTCTATATTCAAAACATCTCGAAATGATCTTTGTAGTAACCGCTGCAATATTATTTTTAATCATGCTTGTGATTAATTTTGCCGGTATGCGCAGACCTTTAATTTATATTCTAATTGGCATCATGCTTTGGATCACAACCGAATTATCAGGAATACATGGAACCATTGTTGGATTATTGGTAGCAATTGCCATACCAGCACGCCCTAAAAAAGGCCCAAAACATGTTATTTACCGAGTACGCCAATTAATTTCCAAATTTGAAATCAGAAAACGCAAAAAACCATTAATTTTAGAGGATCAAAAACAACATGCCATCTTAGAAAAAGTAGAACAAATCGCAATTAATGCTACTACACCATTACAACGCTGGGAACGCGCGCTTGAATTACCAGTTGCATTATTAATTTTACCATTATTTGCATTTACCAATGCCGGCATACCAATCAAACTTAACTTACTAAATACAGCATTAACGAATCCAATCTCTCTTGGAATTGCTCTAGCCTTAATCATCGGCAAACCGCTAGGAATTATGAGTTTTAGCTATATCGCCTGTAAAATTAAAATTGCAACATTACCACGCTACACGCAATTCAGCCAAATATTTGGAGCAAGCCTACTTGCTGGTATCGGATTCACCATGTCATTATTTATCGCTGATTTAAGCTTTAATGATAAATCCTTGTTGTTGGCTAAAATCGGAATTATATTTGGCTCATTGATCGCCGGCATATTAGGATGGTTATGGTTATTATATTTAAAATCTTCGCCAATTTGCAAAGCAAATATTACAGAGTGTTAGCTTATGGCCATCACTAAACCAACTCCATTATTCGATACTTTAGAACATCTTTCTAATGCACTATACGAAGTACCTGCGATGGTTGCTAATTATAAAATAGACTATCAATTTGCCACAAGATTTTTATATAGTTATCGTGGCAGCCCAGCATCTTATAATTCATATCGTCGCGAGTTAGAAATATTTTCCGCCTGGACATGGTTTGTTAAAAACAAAAATTTTAAAGAAATTAAACGTGAACACTTTGAAGAATTCATTGAATTTCGTATTCAACCACCTGAATCCTGGATTGGAAATAAAAATGTTCCGCGCTTTATTGATAAAGCAGGAGAAAGAATTCCTAATTCAGAATGGCGTCCTTTTGTTGCCAAAGATAAAAAATACAATCTATCACAAAAAGCCTTACAAGCAACCTTTGCTATTTTAGGAAGCTTTTACAGTTTTTTGGTGCAAGAAAATTATATTGATTTTAATCCTGTGGTACAAATTCGCCAAAAAAGTAAATTTATTCGTAAAGAGCAAGCACAACGCTCTATTCGCCGCTTAAGTGAATTGCAATGGGCTTACGTAATTGAAACCGCAGAAATTATGGCAAATCAAAATCCAGCTAAACATGAACGCACTCTTTTTATCATGAGCGCTTTATACGGTATGTGTTTGCGTATTTCTGAATTGGTTGCCTCAAAACGCTGGGAACCGCAAATGGGAGATTTTCATAAAGATGCTGATAACAATTGGTGGTTCACCACTGTTGGTAAAGGCAATAAAAAACGCTTAATTTCTGTAAGTAACTCTATGCTTAATGCTTTAAAACGCTATCGTAAAAGCCGAGGCTATACTCAATTACCAGCTCCTGGAGATATTACTTCATTAATTCCCAAAGAACGAGGATCAGGACCAATTGCCAGCACGCGCCATATTCGCACTATCGTACAAGAATGTTTCGATCAGGCAATTGACCGCTTAAAACAAGACGGATTTGATGAAGATGCACAAATGTTATCTGCCGCAACAGTGCATTGGCTGCGTCATACCGGAATTTCTGATGATGTTAAATTTCGACCGCGTGAACACGTGCGTGATGATGCTGGTCACAGCTCTAGCGCAATCACTGATAAATACATCGACATTGAGTTAAGAGAACGGCATAAATCAGCAGAAAAGAAAAAAATTAATCCGGACGAAAAGGAAACGTAATTATTAATCTAATTTTATGCAGCAATTATTGAGGGGTGTTGGGTATCTTTTTTCTCCTCCTTAGTACATCCATGTACCTCCCGCGCTTTCATCCATGAGCGCTAGTCGTCGAAAAAAGACACCCAACACCCCTATTAAATTATAAGGAAACAATCTAATGAGTGAAAAAGTTGTTATAGTAATTCCAACTTATAACGAAGCAAACGTAATTGCGCAAACAATTGCAGAACTTGAAAAAACTTTTACGACAATTGATGCTGCAAAATATGAAATGCATATTTTAATCTTTGATAGCAATTCACCCGATAAAACTGCTGAAATCGTTAAACAACTACAATCGCAACATCCAAACTTACATTTAGTAACAGAAAAACAAAAATCCGGTTTAGGTTCTGCATACATAAAAGCCATTACTTATGCAATTGATAAATTAAATGCTGACATTGTGTTTGAGTTCGACGCTGACGGATCGCACCAACCAAAGTATTTAAAACCAATGATGGATGCATTTACCAAAGGAGCTGACGTGGTAGTCGGCAGCCGCTACGTCAAAGATGGCGCAATCCCTAAAGACTGGAGCGTAGATAGAAAAATTTTATCTTATGGCGGCAACTTAATCGCCAGATTGTTTTTAACCAGAAAATATAAGGATTTTACCAGTGGCTTTCGCGGAACTCGCACTTCTTTCTTAAAAAAAATACCTTACCAAAAATTATTATCCAAAAATTATGCCTATAAATTACACTTATTTTGGCTGCTGCATAAAGCTAAAGCAAAAATTGTTGAATATCCGATTGAATTTATTGAGCGCAAAATCGGCTATAGCAAATTTCCAAAAAACAATGTTTATGAGTCTTTAAAAGTCGTAATCTTGTTACGTTTTTTTGAATTAAAACGTTACATTCAAGTATGCTTCGTTGGATTAGGCGGAATGATCGTGCAATTAATCTTTTTTAATCTTTTACGTTTAATTCATGTGCCTGCAGTTTTAGCCAATTTGCTCGGCATTGAAGCCGCTATCGTCACAACATTTATGTTAAATAATATTTTTACTTTTAAAGATTATAAAATGACACGCGTACACGGTAAAAAATATATTGCTAAAAAATTTTTTCAATTTAATTTATGTTCTGTAGGATCAATCTTAATTCAAACCGGGCTATTAGCTCTTGCTATTGCCAGTTTCGGCAAAGGTTTTTGGAAAGAAAATATTACGGTATTTATCGGCATCATTATAGGCTCAATAATCAACTATTTTGTATATTCCCGATGGATATGGAAAATTAAATAAGGTACAATATTCTAATATCATGGGTAAATCAAACTCCAACATCGGTATTTTTACCATCGCTATGATGAGCGTAGCCGGTATTTTTACCTTGCGCACCTTGCCTTTAATGGCAGTATATGGCCTATCTTCTGCTTTTTATTATGTGATAGCTGCTCTACTCTTCTTCGTACCAAGTGCATTAGTATGCGCTGAACTAGCTACCGGCTGGTCAAAAACCGGTGGCTTATATGTATGGGTGCGCGAAGCATTTGGACGTCGTTTAGGCTTTTTGGCCATTTGGCTGGAATGGACTAATACAGTAATTTCATTTCCCGCCACACTCGCATTTATCACCGCCACCATTGCTTATGCAATTAATCCTGCATTAGCTAACAATAAAACCTACATGTTAACCTTAATGCTAACTTTATTTTGGGGCACGACCTTTATTAACTTTCTTGGCATCAAATTTTCAAGCTGGGTTAGTAATATTGGTCTAATTATAGGTACCGGTTTACCTTGTTTATTAATCATTGTGTTAGCCATTGATTGGCTAATCACCGGTCATCATAGCCAAATCAGTTTTACTGCTAAAAATATTTTACCAAATTTTTCTGTCACTAGGGCTGCATTTTTGGTTGGATTAATTTTAGGTTATTCCGGAATGCAAATTTCAGCATTTCATGCACAAGAAGTTAATAACCCTCAACGTAATTTTCCACGAGCAATTTTAATCGCAGTTTTAATTATTTTACTTTTATCGATTACTGGATCGTTAGCCATTGCTATGGTAGTCCCTTCACAAAAAATTAGTTTAGTAACCGGGCTAATGCAAGCTACCGTTGCTTTTTTCAACATGTATCATTTAAGCTGGATGGTACCAATCATTGCGATTCTAACTGCTTTAGGCGCTTTCTCAATGTTAAATATTTGGATAATTGGACCATGCAAAGGATTACTTGCTACTGCAAATCACGGTGATTTACCACAGCCCTTACAATATATTAACAAACACAATGCACCAACACTGTTATTATTATTACAAGCACTTATCGGCACAATGTTTTCTTTGGTTTATTTACTAATGCCAACCATCAACAGCTCATATTGGATTTTAATAGCATTAACTTCGATTTTAACTTTAATGATGTGCATTCTAATTTTTGCTTCCGTGATTCGCCTTCGTTATACACAACCAGAAGTATATCGCGCTTATCGAATTCCTGGCGGTAATTTTGGAGCATGGATCACTGGTGGAATTGGTATTATAACCTGCGCATTCGCATTCTTTTTAGGATTTATGCCGCCGGAACAATTGCATCATATTAGCGCTAAATTTTACGAAAGTTTTTTAATTGGCGGCGTGGTAATTTTAACTGCGATTCCGTTTATCAAAAAATTTAAACATCAATCAGCCTGACGACGCTGTACGCTGGTTCTTCATACGGATGCGCTATTTTCAAAGCTTTAATTGCTTTTTTAAGATATTTTTCAACACAAACCAATTCAACTTTATATTCAATCACATGTTCAATTTTTCCAATCTCACCTAAAAATGGATTGCTTCCCTCTTGCGCACAAAACTGCCCTTCACCTTTTACTTGCCAGGCAACTTTTGAATAATTGCTGAATTTTCCTGCACCAGCAGCAAACAAACTATTTTTCACTTCTTCCAAATGTGTTTCTGGTACGTAAAATGTAATCTGATACATAACTATTTCACTTTACAAAAATTTAATTATTCAGTCAATGTTTACGTAACAATTATGAGGTTTTGGGTAGTTTTTTTCGACGACTAGCGTCCATGGATGGAAACGCGGGAGGTACATGGATGTACCAGGGAGGAGAAAAAAGCTACCCAAAACCTCATAATTACCAAAATTTTGTAAAATTAAGAAAAGGACTGGATAGTTACAAATTTACTAGTATAATACGTAAATTGTAGTTACAAGAGTAATCAAATGCAATTTTTATATGACTTTTTCCCAATCATCATTTTTTTCACCGTATATAAATTAGCTGGAATTTATGCCGCAACTGGATCGGCAATTATAGTTTCTTTTGCTCAAGTGGCATTGCACTGGTTAAAGCATCATAAATTTTCTAACATGCAAGTTATAACTTTTTTGATTGTGTTACTTCTAGGCGGTGCAACTTTAATTTTACACAAGCCAATTTTTATTAAATGGAAACCAAGTATAATCTATTGGTTATTTGCTGCGGTTTTTCTTGGCAGTCATTTTATTGGCAAAAAACCTCTAATTCGTTACATGATGGATAAAAAAATCGCATTACCAGATAAAGCCTGGGCACACTTAAATTTTAGCTGGGTAATATTTTTCGCAGTCTTAGGATTTGCAAATATTTACGTGGTTTATCATTACACCACTAATACCTGGGTTAATTTTAAATTATTCGGTATTTTAGGCGTCACGATTCTATTTGTGGTAATTCAAGCGTTCTATCTAGCAAGATTCGTAAAAGAAGATTGAGCTAACTTAAGTTGAATAAATCCACAGATAATGCTATGATACCAGTAAATTTCGGGAGATATACTATGGAATTTACTGGTATAAAACGGAACCTGTTTTCACAAGTAACTGATTTATTGGAATATTTTCCAATAGTTGTTATTTTGGGGGCACGTCAAACAGGAAAAACTACCTTATCCAAGCAAATTGCGCCAAATTGGAAATATTTAGATTTAGAAAACCCTCGCGATTATGATAATTTCACCACTGACCCTATCTTTGTTTTTGAAAGATATCCACAAAAATTAATTATTGATGAAGCTCAAGAATATCCGGATTTATTTAAGATTCTTCGAGGAGTTATCGATGCCAATCGAAATCAAAAAGGCAGATATATCTTAACAGGCTCAAGTAACCCTGAACTTAAAAATCATGTCGCAGAAACTTTGGCCGGAAGAGTCGCAACAATCGAACTTGGCACTCTCAAAGCTAATGAATATTATGATAAACCTTTAAGTCAATTCTATGATCTTTTTAAGCAAAAATTATCAAAAGGAAACATCGTGTCTGGTGCCCCACCTTTAACCCAAAAAGAAATAAATTATATGTGGCTAAGAGGAGGATTTCCTGAGCCAATACAATATAATGATGCACAATATCAAACATGGATGCAAAAATATTTTGATAGTTATATTAATCGCGACCTTGCAAAACTTTTTCCTAAACTTAATAAAATTGCCTATAGTCGTTTTATTAACATTTTAGGTAGTCTGTCTGGCTCTATTTTAAATAAAGCAAATATTGGACGCGCAGTAGAAGTACATGAATCAACCATTCGTGAATATTTAGAAATCGCAGAAGGAACCTATATTTTTAGGCTTTTATTAAGCTACGAAAAAAGCAAAACTAAATCAATTGTAAAAATGCCGAAAGGATATATACGTGATACCGGTTTAATCCATTATTTACAAAAAATCAGCGATAACGAATCGCTATATAATAATCAAATTGTTGGACGTTCATTTGAAAGTTTTGTCATCGAAGAACTTTTTAAAGGCATTGAAGCTGCTGGAATTAGCAATGTAAATAGCTTTTATTATCGCACTAGAAATGGCGCTGAAATAGATTTGATTTTAGATGGTTATTTTGGCGTTTTACCAATAGAAATAAAATATGGATCAACTGTGCTATCTCGACAGCTACAAACTCTAGAACGATTTGTTATAGAAAATAAACTTCCATTTGGAATGATTATCAATCAATCTAAACAAGTTGAATGGTTACGTCCCAGGATTATTCAAATTCCTGTGGGTTGGCTATAGCCGAGCAACAATAATTTGATTGCATAGCAACATGAGATGTATGGATTAATTTTTCGACAACTAGCTCCCATGGATGGAAGAGCGGGAGGCACATGGATGTGCCGGGGAGGAGAAAAATTAATCCATACATCTCATGTTCGCGATTTTTGCATAACACGAATTGTAATCAAATCATTATTGCTCGGCTATATAAAACATAAATCATCTAGCAAGATTCGTAAAAGAAGATTGAGCAGCCTTTAATTGCGCAGCAGTTAATACAAACACACCTTGGCCACCACGCTCAAATTCAAGCCACAAAAATGGCACATGTGGTAAACGTTCTTCTAATGCAGCTTGGCTATTGCCAACCTCGACGATCAGAATACCATGTGGAGTTAAATAATCAGAAGCTTCGCGCAAAATACGCAACACAAATTCCAAACCATCATCACCCGCACGCAATGCTAAATCCGGCTCATGGAAATATTCTTTCGGTAAAGCGCTCATTTCCTGATAACTAACGTACGGCGGATTACTGATAATAATATCATATTGTTTATTAGTTAACTTATCAAACAAATCGGATTTAATTAAATTGACTTGACCTTCAACCTGATGCTGTTCTATATTCATTTTTGCTACTGACAACGCATCATCAGACAAATCAACCGCATCAACAATAACTTGCGAAAATTTTTTAGCACATGCAATTGCAATACAACCACTGCCGGTACACATATCCAAAATCGTATTAATATCTTCGCGCTTAATCCACGGCTGAAAAGAACATTCAATTAATTCCGCCATGGGCGAACGTGGAACCATTACACGTCGATCAACATAAAAAGATAAACCTGCAAAAAAAGCTTGATTGACTAAATACGCTAATGGAATTTTTGCAGAAATTCTTCGATCCAAAATATATAAAACTTGTTTTAACTCTTCGTCAGTTAATGCACGACTCAATGTATTGTCATCAACATGAAATGGCAAGTGTAACACCAACAAAACTAAAGCAACCGCTTCATCCCAAGCGTTATCTGTACCATGACCATAAGCAAGCTCCGCATTTTGTAAGCTTTGAAAAACCGTATCGATCATTTGTCGAACTGTTGGGTTATCGCTCATGCTTTACTCTGCTCATATTGTTGATACCGCCCTATGCTTTTCATGATTTCTTCTTTGGCTTCATCTGGTCCAAACCAACCGTCAATATCCACCCATTTGTTCTCTTCTAAATCTTTATAATGATCAAAAAAATATTCGATCGTTGCCAACAATGATCGTGTCAAATCCTGAGGTTTGTTGACATCTTTATACATAGGTGTTAATTCTGTTGTTGGCACTGCTAACAACTTAGTATCAGGTCCTTTTTCATCTGTCATTTTTAACATCCCAATCGGCCGACAACGCATTACAATACCACTAATCAACGGAAATGGACTAATCACCAAAACATCGAGCGGATCACTATCTTCAGATAAAGTTTGCGGAATATAGCCATAATCACAAGGATAATGCATTGGTGTACTCATAAACCGATCAACAAACATGGTATGCGAGTCTTTATCAATTTCATATTTCACCGGCGCACTATTAGCGGGAATTTCGATTACCACATTAATTTCGTCCGGTAAATTTTCTCCTGGACTTACTCGTTTTAAACCCATAGAATGCTCCTGTTATCTGGCGATTATGGAGTTTTGGGTTATTTTTTTCTCCTCCCTGGTACATCCATGTACCTCCCGCGCCTCCATCCTTGGGCGCTAGTCGTCGAAAAAAGCAACCCAAAACTCCTAATAATCGCCCTACAAAAATTACAAATTATTACAACAATTTTGCCATAATTTACAAGGAATCTCCATATGAACCAAGATTGTTTATTCTGCAAAATTGCCAAAGGTGAAATTCCAGCGAATATTATTTATCAAGATGATTTGGTAGTCGCATTTGACGATATTCACCCGAAAGCTCCTGTGCACAAATTAATCATCCCTCGCAAGCATATTGCTACGATCAATGATTTAGAAGCAGAAGATAACAACTTAATCGGCCATATGACCCAAATTGCCAAAAAATTAGCTAAAGAATTTAAGGTAGATCAATCTGGTTATCGTGTTTTGATGAATTGCAATAAAAATGCTGGTCAGGTGGTATTTCACATTCATATGCATTTACTTGGCGGAAGAACCCTCACCTGGCCGCCGGGGTAAAATATTCTTTAATCCCCAAAAATATTTTGCTATGCTAATTATTAGGAGGAGCATTTTATGAAAAAAATTATTCTGATTTTTGTTACTTTATTTTCTTTATTCATCATAGTGCCTACTTGTGTTGGTGCTGATAATTATTTGGACAAACGGCGGGACGTAATTTCATTCGTAAAATCAGCCTCCAAATATTATAAAAAATACGGCGCGAAAAAAGCCTTTGCTGAATTCAACAATCCACAAGGAAAATTTGTAAAAAATAGTTCATACATTTTTGTATATAACTACAAAGGTATATGCAAAGCTAGCGGAGATCTTCCTAAAACAGTCGGTGAAAACAAATTTAACATAAAAGACAAACATGGTAATTATGTAATCCAAATGCTGATTAACAAAGCTAAAACTGGTGGCGGATGGGTAACCTATTTTTGGAGAAATCCTGTAACTGATAAAGTCGAACCAAAAGCTTCATACGTCATGCCTTTAGGGAAAAAATATTTAATTGGTTCTGGATATTACGTTAAGTAAAGCATGCGAAAATATAAGATACTAACTCTATTAGCTTTATTCATTGCAATTCCAACGATAGCTTGCGCGCAAAGCTATTGGAATCCACGCAGCGAAACTGTTTCACTGGTGAAAGAAGGAATTGCATATTTTCACCAATATGGCGCAGAAGAAGCATTTAAAGCATTTAATCAACGTTACGGACGATTTATTCGCGGTAATTTATATTTGTTCGTATATAACTTTAATGGTGTGTGCCAAGCAAATGGTGGCAATCCAAGACTGGCCGGCAAAAACTTACTTAATAATAAAGATATTCATGGCAACCGCCCAGTAAAATTATTAATCGATAAAGCCCGCACCGGCGGCGGCTGGGTAAGTTATTACTGGAAAAATCCAGCAACTGGACAAAACGCGCAAAAGCTCTCTTACGTAAAGCCATTAGGCCATCAATATTTAATCGGCGCAGGATATTATTTTAATCGGCGATGAAATATCTAAAAATGCAAATGCCTAAATGATATTATTTATGCTGCTTATTTTTACCAACGATTTATTATTATCCTCATGCTTTTGGCAAAGCTCAGGCCTAAAAAAAGTAGTAATATATTTTTTAGAGTCAATGCAATTCAAAATCTTATCCCATTTTTTCTTGCCTCTATCAAAATTGAAAGTTTTAAACATATAAAAAATAATAGAAGACAAAGATTGTTGATTAACTTCTTCACCAAAATTTTTACTTATAGTTTCTAACCAACAACCAAGAAAAAACTTATCATCCTTGCTGTTTTCGTATTTATCTTGCAAATTCATATCTATTTTTTGTATTTTGAAAGATTTTTGATTAATTTTAAGCTCGTCACCAAGATTTAGATTATTACTATCAATATTACTATCAATAATAATTACGCCATAATCAGTATCAACAAACATGCAATGCCCACCAATACATAAGATATAATTATTTTGCAAATCTAGTTTTTTCAGCTCATTAATTGAAAGTAATTCTTTTAACTTAAAATCAAACCTATTCCTTCCAGTAACTACTACTTTACTAGAAGAATCTAACTTACCTAAAGCTTGACAAATGCTTTTCTTATACGTATAAGACTTAATATATAGTTTATTCTTTACACCTGGAAAGCATACTTCAAATAGATTCTTTATTTTTTCATTAAATTTTTCTTTTTTATCCACTTGTGCATTCAAGAATATCTTTATTTTTTCATACCCTGCTTTTATTACAAATGGTAGTATAGTAAACAATTCTAAATATATTCGCTCCGAAATAGAAGACTCAAGAAACCATACTATTTGTTTTTCATGTTTATTTGGTTTAAATTTATTTACATCTATATTGTGAGCATATCCAGTGAAATTTTTCACTACTTTAAAATGCTTATGCCCTAAAACAAGATCAAGCCCTTCTTTTAATGCCAAATAACATTTACCGTTTTTACCCAATAAGGCGATTAAATATTCAATATTTGACGATGACAAATCATGCTCAAACGAAAGGTCGATTACAGAAATTAGATCCGCTTTTGTTAAGTGTTTTTTTGGTATATATTTTATTTTTACCTTTTTGTTTTCTGCAATATTACTTAGTAAATATTTAATTTTATCATGACTTTCAAAATCTCGATGATCATGCATACATAAATAAATCTCAGAAATTTTATCTTGCATCATAGCGCTAACCATAAACACCGTCGATAACCCTTCACCACAACCAACATCCAAATATTTTAATATACCACCTTTAACAGCATTCTTCGCTAACTTTGCTAAATGTTGCTCGATACCCTTTCGACGTCCTGGATTATCAAGCCTATTAAAAATTCCGTTGTCCTTATAACGACACCCACATTCTGAAAGTGATGTAAAAAGCAAAAAAACCGTACCAGTTTCGTTCCAGCTTAAACCATTTTTAAGAAAATCAGTTGTGTTTTCCATCACAACATCCCAATATTTAGCATAGATCTTTAAAATATTTTCAATAAACTGCTTATGTCTATTAATTGCTTCGTCACCATAAACATTAAGCCTATAAAACCGTAAAAGTGATTTTAAATTTTTCACTGATTTATCATCCAAAAAATTACATACATTCCTCACATTTAAATCTTGAAACATCTTATTACTTACTTTATAGTCAATATACTTAATTGCCTGATTAAATAACGCATTAATTAATTGTTGTTTCGAGGATAGCTGTTTGGTACTATCTGTATCTAAAATTGAAATGATTTTTTTACAATCATCAAGAGTAAGAGCAGAATTAATATCTTTTTTAGATACGACTTCTCTGAATACTATTGATCTTAATCCTATATCAAAAATACCTAATGCAAATAATTTTCTCAGATTAATGAAAAACTGATCACGATAGTCAAAATCTTTTGTCTTTGTTAGTTTAAGAATTTTTAATATTGTTTCGTTTTGCCGCTCTTTAGACATCTTCGAGCACAATATATTTTTAATCTGTTCAATTCCGCTTTGCGTTAACCTCCTGCCCTTTTTACAGTTTTTCGCACGCTCAAAAATCAATTTAAATCTTTTAAACTTATCATCGCATATAATAAAAAAAATCATTTCTCTGCTCTCTTTCGTTTAATGTGCAAATATATTATCAACTATAAAATATAAATTTTTTGGGCGACTGCATTTTGCGCCATCTTACTTCTCACATATATAGCTAAACCCCTATAAATAGATGCAAATTAAAGAAGTTTGGGTTGTTTTTTTGACGACCTAGCGTCCACGGATGGAGACGCGGGAGGTACATGGATGTACCATGGGAGGAAAAAAACAACCCAAACCTCTTTAAGAAACAGCTTTTAAATGCATCAGTTTATAAGAAGTTAGCTATAACTATTTCAGTTATAAACAAGTTTATTTATAGCTCACTAACCTTAAGAAAAGCTTAAGTAATTTACTACTATGAAATAATCTGTTGATTACATTGACAATTTTTTTAAAGAATTTTTAACCCAAATATGGAAAACCACGATACAAATCCGTAGCCAAACCAAAACGGAAATCAAAAAGGAATTTAGTATCTTAGGGCATCATGAAGACAGAAAACATGCTGCAAAAATCAATCTCGAAAATTTTCATATTGCAGTGGTAACTGCAATTTGGCATTTTTTAACAGCGCAATTACAGATTGCAAATCATCACGTTTTTTCCCAGTAATACGAATTTTATCGCCTTGAATTGAAGCTTGGACTTTTAATTTAGAATCTTTAATCATTTTAACAATTTTTTTGGATTCAGCCTGATCGATACCTTGCTTGATATCTGCAACTACCGTTGCTTTATTTAACGCGATTTCTGGCTCTTGATAAGAAATCACTTTGATATCCACATTACGCTTGGCAATTTTATTTTGCAAAATATCCTGCATTTGTTTTAACTGAAAATCATTTGGTGCAGTTAAAGTAATTTTATCGTTAGCAAACTCAAATTTTGCACCACTTCCTTTAAAATCAAAACGATTTTCAACTTCACGATTGGCCAGATCAATCGAATTTTTTAATTCAACCATATCAACTTCTGATACAACATCAAATGACGGCATAAACCATCTCCTTATTTGTTCAATACCGAAGGTTTCATGCTAAGTCTTACCCTGCCCTGGCGATCAATTTCCACCACTTTAACCGTAACCTCATCGCCTTCGTGCAATTTATCGGTAACTTTTGCTAAACGTTCTTCAGAAATTTGTGAAATATGCAAAAAGCCATCTTTGCCTGGCATTAAATTCACAAACGCGCCAAAATCCATAATTTTCATTACTTTGCCAGTATAAATTTTTCCAACTTCAACATCTGCAACAATTGCCTCAATTCGATCCCATGCATCTTGTCCCGCTTTACCATCAACCGCTGCAATTTTAACCGTTCCATCATCATCAATTTCAATAGTAGCACCAGTTTCTTCGGTAATCGCACGAATCGTCGCACCACCCTTACCAATCACATCACGAATTTTATCTTGCGCAATTTTCATGGTGCGGATTGTTGGGGCGTAATCAGAAAGCTTCTCACGAGATTTCTCAATCGTTGCATTCATGTGTTTCAAAATATGCATCCGTCCTTCGTTAGCTTGTTCTAATGCGCGATGCATAATAAATTTTGTGATACCATCAATTTTTATATCCATTTGTAACGCAGTAACACCATCTTTAGTACCAGCAACCTTAAAATCCATATCACCCAAATGATCTTCATCACCCAAAATATCAGTCAATATCGCAAATTTATTCTCTTCTTTAATTAAACCCATCGCGATTCCAGCAACCGGCGCTTTAATTGGCACACCAGCATCCATCAATGATAAACTGCTGCCGCAAACTGACGCCATTGAGCTTGAACCGTTTGATTCAGTAATTTCTGATACTACCCGAATTACATAAGGAAATTCTTCCTGAGTTGGCAGCACTGCTTTAATCCCACGTTTTGCTAAACAACCATGACCAATTTCACGGCGCTTTGGTCCACTCATAAATCCAGTTTCACCAACACAATAAGGCGGAAAGTTATAATGCAGCATAAAAGTATCCTTGTACTCGCCCATTAATGCATCAATAATTTGTGCATCGCGACTGCCGGTACCTAAAGTAGTAACCACCATTGCCTGAGTTTCACCCCGGGTAAACAAAGCTGAGCCATGTGTACGGGGCAAAACACCAACTTTAGTGGTTAACTGACGCACAGTGCGCGTATCACGGCCATCAATCCTAGGATGACCATCAAGAATTCGCACCCTAACAATTTCCTTGCTTAATTTTTCAAAATAATTTTTTAGCTCATTAACCGCAGCTCCGTCCTCTTCTTCAGTTACTAACTCCGCAACTAGTTTCTCAAATAAGCGATTAATCTCTTCACCACGCTGTTGTTTATCTGCAATTTGATATGCTTTGGTTAAATCTGCTTTAATCAACTCCGCAATTTTATCCTCTAATACTTTATTGATGAGAGGTGGTTGCCAATCCCATTTTGGTTTACCGGCTTCTTTGGCAAATTCATTAATTGCATTAATTACTACCTGCATTTGTTCATGTCCGTACCACACTGCTTCAAGCATCACATCTTCTGGCAAA
>JASFHH010000024.1:0-25165 GCA_050123335.1 Gammaproteobacteria bacterium | reverse complement strand
GTGCGGCGTTGCAATATTTTACTGGATCGCAAGCACACAATATTGAAGTGCGTAAAATTGCACAGCATAAAAAGTTAAAAATTAATGAATATGGCGTGTTTAAAGGTAAAAAACGCATTGCAGGTAAAACAGAAAAAGAAGTATATAAAAGTATTAATTTACCATATATTGAACCAGAGTTACGTGAAAATCGTGGTGAAATCATTGCTGCACAGAAAAGCAAATTACCTAAATTAATTACCTTAAAAGACATTAAAGGTGATTTTCATTGTCATACTAAAGCAAGTGATGGTGAAAATACTATCGAACAAATGGCGCGAGCTGCGCAAAATCTAGGTTATCAATATTTGGCGATTGCGGATCATTCAAAACATTTAACTATTGCTAATGGCTTGAATGAAAAACAATTATTGCAGCAAATAAAAAAAATCGACAAGTTAAACGAGACTTTTAAAAATTTTCGGATTTTAAAATCAATTGAGTGTGATATTTTGGAAGATGGATCACTAGATTTATCTGATGATGTATTAAAAGAACTAGATTTTGTGATTGGCGCAATTCATTCTAAATTTAAATTATCAGGTGATAAACAAACCAAGCGGGTTTTGCGCGCCATGGAAAATAAATATTTTAATATTCTAGCACATCCTACTGGCAGATTAATCAATCAGCGTGATGCTTACGAAATTGATTTAGAGAAAATTATGCAGCAAGCATTAGAATGTGGTTGTTTTTTAGAATTAAATGCGCATCCGGATAGATTAGATTTAAATGATGTGCATTGTAAAATGGCGAAAGAGTTCGGAGTAAAAATTGCGATGGGAACCGATGCGCATCATGCGGAAACTCTAACTTATATGCGCTGCGGTATTGATCAAGCGCGTCGAGGTTGGCTTGCGGCGCCTGATGTATTAAATACTTATTCTTGGTCCAAGCTGCAGAAGTTTTTCAGAAGAAAATAACCAATAATTATTTAAGCGTTCTTAAAAAATTACGTAGAATTACGATGTAATATCTATCCGCAATACTTTCTAAACAGATAAATCTTTTCAATATTTCAAATAGATATGCAACAATACCAAAAAATAAAATATTTATCACGGATTTAATAAAACCTTAAGGTTTGGCTGTTATAATTTACAATAAATGGTGCTTCTTGTCTGGAAGACGAGAAATATCGGTTAATACATATCTTAGCTTAATTTTTTATGGGAAAAATACTATGTTTGAAAAATATAAAAATCTTACATCTAAAATATCATCTAAAATATCATCTAAAATATCAATAGCAAGCGTAGATGGTCATACAGTTTTTATGAAGTCTGATGGTACGTTATATTATTCTGGTAAAAAAACAAATAGGCAACAAATAAAACTTACATCATCATATAAGTTTACTAATTGTGTTCTTATGCCTGCCATGACTGGAAACAAAGAACCTTTTTTTTCTGTCGAAACGGACACGCATTGCCTTAGGCTTAGGGTGCAGCCAACAAAAAAAATACACCTTGATCCTAACTATAAAATATCAAAAAAAGAAGAGGAAAAAAGGGTAAAAGCAAACCTAAAATTAGATTTATGCTACCCACTTAATCATGCAAAACTCAAATATTTTTTATTTGGTTGTGATTATTTTATGTTTTTTACAAAAGAGAATAAATTATTTTTCAAAAAAGTTGAAAGTGGTTTCTTCCCTTTACCCTCAACTAAACTTCAAGGTCCTATTGTATTTGGTGAGGATGTTACATTTATTGCAACACATGGTATCACATATAATTGTTTTCTTGCATTAAGCAAATCTGGTAAAGTATATGTTTCTTATTTTGGAAAAAAAGCTATTCCAGGCTTAAATCTTGAAAAAACCAGGCCACTTTCCTTTAAAGTATTACAATCATTGTCTAAAGAGAAGATTGTTCGATTATCTATAGGAAAAACACATGTGCTTTTTCTTAATGAAAAAGGTGAGGTATACGCTTTGGGTAGTGGCAAACATGGTCAACTTGGAGTGGGTAAAAAGACAACAAATCTAAAGCAACCGACAAAAATACCATTCCCGAAAAATACCTTTATCATTCACATATTTGCCAATTCTGAAAATAGTTTTTTCGTAAATAAAGATGGAAAAATATATGCTTGTGGTAAGAATTCTTCTGGAGAATTAGGTTGGTCGCCAAAAAAACAAAGCAAATTAAACAATGTTTATTACCCACAACCAGTTCCAAATTTTACTTTGATTAGTAAAGAAGATTTAATTCAGATAAAAACACAATTCTTTCGATCAGAGCTATTAAAAGAGCACACCTCTAAAAATTTTGTTGATTTGAAGGTTGTTTTAAAAAAATAAATTCACAATAAAAACTCAAACGGCAATAAATTTTACCAAAACCTATATACTATGGTGAAATTATTGCCGCATAGAACAATCAATTGCCAAAATTAATTACCTTAAAAGATATTATAGTGGTAAAAATTGCGATAGGAACCGATGCACATTATACAGAAACTCTAACTTATATGCGCTGCGGTATTGATCAAGCGCGCCGCGGCTGGCTGGAAGTAAAAGATGTATTAAATACTTATTCTTGGTCCGAGTTGCAGAAACTTTTTAGAAGAAAATAATTCCAGTTGGTGTTTTATTTATATGTTTGCATGGTTTATCCGATTTGTTTTGCATTTTCGAGGTTTTTTTCGCATTTTTTTTGAAAAAAATATGCGCCATTTTAGTATCTTTTTCTGTATTTAAAATTAGCTGTGATAAATAATTATTCCACAATGGTAGGTCTAATTCTTTTTTGATTTCCTCTGCATGTTTTTTTATGTTGTCAAAATTTTTTTCTTTATTGGCATGATAATTAATAATGCTAACAAAACATTTCCATATGTTTTCTGATGCATTTTGAAAGATAAGCTTGAAAGATATAAATTCGAAATATTTTTTTGCTAAGACATGCTGCTTTTTGTTTAATTTTTCGCAGACTTTAGTCCACTTTTTTAACAAATCCCACGTTCCCAGCATAACTAAACTAAAAGGTAGATCATTGTTTTTATGTGGTAACATAATACAGTCTAGTATAAGCTGTAAAAATTTATATACATTTTTGTTAATTAAATGTGGCAATTTTGAATCCAAGCTCAATGGTTCTGGTTCTTTTTCAGTTATGATGTCACAGGAATTGTTAATCCACCTATTGACAGCAGATAGTTGCAGTTTACCATAACAATATGCTGCCAGTAACCATGCAATACTTAGTTGCTGGCTGCGCTCATCCTTTTCACTGAACAAACTTGAGGCTTTATCTAAACAATAATCTAAACAATATTTTCCCTTGTAATTTAGCAAACTCTTTACTCCTTGTGTATCCATGTCTTTGAAAAATAAGGAATAATAACCTAAGCAGGAGTAGAATGCCAGACAAATTTGCACGGCTGTTAATCTGTGACTATAATAAAGCCACTTTATAATAATAACAATAAGAGTTAATTCTATGTTTACTGATCATAACTTAATAAGAGAAATAAAATCTCTTGAAAAGAAATTCCGCGATTGCAAATATAGACCATGTCTTGGGCGCATCAATAATTGTAGATCTTTAAGTCAGAAGAAATATATTTTAAAAGGAAGTGATATAGTATATGTTGCAAATGATGGGCATGGATATTTCAGCCGATACGGTCGTTATAAAATATCCCAACAAGATACTTTTGGTTGTTGTTCTTTTGATAAAGAATTTAAACAAGATACGAATATAAAAGATTTGGAACAAGTAGTACGAAGCACTATAAATAAAACTGGCAAAGGGTGCGAAAATTTTCGCGACAATGCTTCGACGCTCACTTTAGCTATGTTTTATCAGCAAAAATTAGTAATCGGACAATGTGGAGATAGTTCTGCTTTATTAATAACGAAAAATAATGAGAAATGTAAAGTTACACTACTTACTCCTTCACATAATGTATCATATATCAATGAAGAAGAAAGAACGCGTATTAAAAAAGCCGGTGGTAAAATAGGTCCACATAACATCAATATGCCCGAAGGTTCAGGTTTGTATTTAAATGATGGGCAAAGGTATAAAGATGGAGAGTATAAAGGTATATTAAAAAACAGGTCGATAGCATATTCTAGGGGCTTGGGCGGAAGAGATCACCGAGGAAATGGCTACACTTATAAACCTGATATCATCAGCATAGATCTTTTAAAAGAAAAAGTAGCTATTTTAGTGTTATGTACTGATGGAGCGATTCCCGATGGAGCTCATATAGGAGTCATCGAAAATTTTTTAAATAACGGTGGCAAAATTGCACATCTGCCAGGATTTTTGTGTAGACAGGCACAGGTAAATTGGCCTGAAGATGCAAAACCAGATAACATGACTTGCATGGTTACAACACTGAAAGCTCCTGGAAAAAAGATTCGCAATAAAAATCTATTCGTGGCAGATGGTTCAGGTGATAAAAATAATCAGGGAGAATTTACTTCACATTATATTAGAGAAAACTTATTTAACAATTTCACTCAAGTAACCAACATTAAAGTAGAGCTTGGAGTTTCTGTAAAGGATATCCATAAACAACTCGTAAAACAGCTGCAAGAATTAAATAATACTAACGATGACTCGTCAATAACTAGTATAGTTGACACATTAGGAAAAATAAACCCTAAAGCTCCTGAGTTTATTAAGATAAAATCCGAAGTCGATAAATTTTTATCAAAAAATAAAAATAGCTTTAATAGTAGCGATGCAAAAAATTGTGATATTGAGTTAAAAAAATATTTAAATGAATACCGTGAAAAATATAGCGGACTCAGTAAAGAGCTATTTAATAAAATAACATCACCGCATAAGAATTTACCTTCTGAATCTCAAGATTTAAATATTAGAAAAAAAATCGTAGATATACAAAAAAGAGCTAAAAAAACAAAAGAAGCCACAATGCCTATTTATAAAAAATACGTACAAATGATGCAATTAAATCATTATATATCATGCGTATATGAATTATGCACATTAGGAGAAATTGATTATTTTACGGCATTTTATGGAGATTATAAAATAAATACAAAAGATATAGGCTTAGTTTTATTGAAGAATAAAAATAAAACATGGGAAGAAAAACACCAATTAATCACACAAAACCAAAATATACTTAACAAGTTATTAAAAGGTTTGCAAACGTTTGTGCAAAAACTTTTTCTTGGTTCTTTAGAAAAGAAAGATATGAGCTATGTCGCTATAGCGAGATATATAAGATCACAAACAGCAAAAATTGTTAATTCGAAAGACGTCAAAAACACACATAATAAATGTGCGAAAATTGATATTCTATATCGTGAAACCATGGATATATACAGCATTTATCGTTTTTTAATTTACAGTAAAAGCTTCAGCGATCAAACAATAGAAAATGTAAAAAAAGCAGTATATCAGATATGTTTAATCCATGATGATGATGTGGAAACAAACGATCAAGAACGTGCAAAGTTTTTGAAGAAAAGCCGGAGTCTTATAAATAAATCCAATATAAAAATTTGCAAAGATTGTAATGCAATAGAGAAAGACATTTCACGTTTATATCAATATATATGCAATCAGCCTTATAAAAAACAATATCAGAACTACTTTGAAAAACTTGCTAGCGTAGAGATTGATGATGTGAGTCAATTAATCAATATACATAATAAAAATGTAAATATTAAAAATCGTTTGCTGGCAAATCAAAATGAATATCTAAAGATACTAGGAAAAATGCTCTCACAAGTTTGTGAAGATCTTAGCTTAGAAATAGAATTTTATTCATTGGTAGAATTTTATTGGAAGAAAAAAATTGCTAACAATAAATCTGTTGATTCATTGATTAGTATTCACAAGCAATTAGTAACTTTACAAAGTTTTGCATTAATAAAGGGAGACATAGAATTCAGTGCAAATAATATGGAAAATATAGAAAAAGCGCTAAAAACATCTAAACCGAAAGTAGCTAAAGATATTAAAGAAATTGTTAAAAAAATGCAAATGATTATAAGTAAATTTAAACCACAAAAAAATCCATTATCCCAATCGCAAGAGCAATTATCACAGCTATCAAAACTGTGGGAACAATATAAAGAGTTGAAGTTTCAAATTCCTTTATCCGTACTTATAAATTTAGATTGTCATAATAATGAGCGTTGTTATAAAATGTAATTTAGCAACAAAATTAAATTTCCAATACCGATTTCACAAATGGTATAGTTAATTTATGTTTGGCTTGAAGGGATGCTTGATCTAGCTTATTTAAAGCAGCAAATAATGAGTGCATATCGCGCGGCCAGCGGCGCCATAGAAATTGAGCTATATTTTGGGTTAAGATGAATCCACGATTTTTAGCGTGCATAGTTAATGCTTGCATTTTTTCGTCGTCAGTTAGTTCAATGGTTGGCAATAATATGGAAGAAGCGAGGCGTGAAACCAAATCATTAAGTTTGATTCCTAAGTTTTTTGGAGAAGCAGATGCTGCAATTATTAATCTTTTTCTTTCATCTTGTAGACGATTAAATAAATCTAGCAAAGCTTCTTCCCATTTCTTATGTCCTGCGATTGTTTGAATGTCATCAATGCATACTAAATGCATAGCTTCTAATTTGTCTAATACATGCGGTTGTAATTTATCTAACTTGTTTAATGATAAATAAAAATTTGGTAATTTACGTTTAGTAGCAGCATGGCAGCATGCTTGCAGTAAGTGCGTACGACCGACACCAGATTTTCCCCAATAATACAAATATTGTGGACCGCGGCCATTAGCCATGGTATGTAAATTTGCGATTAATTGTTGATTATTGCCAATAAAATAATTCTCAAAGGTTGCATGGTCACGCAGATTAATTCCTAAAGTTAATTGTGGTGTTTTGAGAGAACTGTTCATAATTGTCTAATTTTTAATTGATCATATAAATGACTTAACAAAACTACAATTACTGCTGAGGTTGGTACGGCTAACAATACACCAACGAATCCAAATAATCTACCGCCGGCTAGTAAAGCAAAAATTACTACAACTGGATGCAAGCCGACCCGATCACCAACTAAAGATGGTACTAAAACAAAACTTTCGGCAGCTTCACCGATACAAAATACTCCTAAAACCATAAGTATATGTACCCAATTATGAAATTGGGTAGTGCAAGCGAGTAGTGCTAATGATAGTCCAGAGATAAATCCAAGATATGGAACAATACTAAGTATACCAGCAAAAATACCAATCAAAATGCCAACATTTAAACCAACTAGCCATAATCCAATCGCATAAATTATGCCTAAACAAACCATTACTAGGAATTGACCGCGGAAAAAGGCTGATAAAACTATGCCGCATTCTTTTGCCATGTCAGTAATATTTTTTTCGGAATGAATTGGTAATACACTGCTAATTGACGTAGTTATTTTTGCCCAATCACATAATAAATAAAAAGTTACTACCGGAATTAAAAATAAGTTAATAAAAAAGCTAATTAAAGCTATGCCAGAATGTGATGCCATCGACCATATTTTGGCGATAAAACTGCTGCCGGTGGGTAAATATTTGACTAATGTCTCTTTTATTTGAGCAATGTTAAGCTCAGTCTGTAAATTCAGGTGTTTATTGATCCATGGTAAAATCGTATTAGTTATCCAAAGGTTAATTGCTGGAATTTGATTAATGAAAATAATAATTTGTCGTTCGATTATTGGAACAATTAAAAAGATCAAACATACAGCAATGAATATTATAAGCAAAAATACCAGAATAACAGCTAAAATGCGCGGTAAGTGCCATTTAGTTAGCCAATCAACTAAGGGATTAAACAAATAAGCAAGCAATATTGCTATAATAAATGGTGTTAATACTGGGCCAAGAAGATAGATTAAGGCGCCGATAATTAAAATACCAATGATTAGTAGCCAGCGTTGTGCATCTGTCATGTTTCACTTCCTGTGTGATTGTATTTATAAGTTAAAATTGCTGATTGATCACCAAGTGGTGTGTCAGATTGTGTTGGTAACAAAACTGAATTTAGCTGAATAGTGCGTTGTAAAGTGTCAGTATTTGTATTTAAAGTTAAATTAAAATTGGCTTGGGATGCGTTAACGTTTTGCACTTCGACATTAGTTACCCCAGCTAAATTATTTAAATAACGTACAGTTTTTGCATAATCATTAATATTGGTTAAATCCGTTACCGTAAAATTTATGGTATTTTCTGGCTGATTGTTTTCAGTCACTGCAAATCGTTTAGCTAAAATATTAGTTAAGTTATTAATTCCATTTTGCACAATTGTTTCCAAATTATTTCCTTTAATCTCCCAGGATAATTGATCGTCTTTTAACAGTAGTGACCAATGACTGATTATATTATTTGGAGCGGATTGATCCATTCGGATAATTAGAATTTCGTTTGGAGAATAACGTAATGATGCATTTTGGATAACATTAATAAACGGTGCCCATACATCACTTGGTTGTATTTGTTGCAAATCAGTTAAATCTAATATGGGAAAGATTAATGGTAATCCACGTTGTTTGGCATCATCAGTTAATGCTTTGACTGTAGGATTGTCGTCACTATTGTTTAGTTGGGTTCCGGACGCATCTTGAGTTGCTAGCCAGACTAAAGTTAGTGGGCGATTTTTTTTCCAGATTGGTTGACCGGTTTGTTTTAGTAAGTTGTTGATTGATTGCGGAGCAAAATTAACTTGCAAGGTTAAAGGGGTAGTTGCATCAGATGGTGCTTGAATATAACTAAAATCACGAATATATTGATTGGGATTTTTGATTGCATCATTAATTTCGTCAATTTTTACAATATCAATATTGCCGCTTACTTTGATAAATATATTTTTTAGTGCAAGTGATAACGCTGCTTTTTGTTGGTCAATGTTGCGTGAGGTTACCGGAATTTCAGCAGTATATAACGAATTTAAAGCAACAGCATTTGCTGTTGTTGTTAGCATTACTGCTAGTAAGATAAAAAATGTTAATAAAAATTTTTTCATAGTATTTTATTCAAACAATGTATGTTTGTTGGATTTTAAGTCATCCACTGCTTGCATGATGCGTTCGCACATGCCGCTTTCTGCCTTTTTCATATAGCTGCGTGGATCGTATACTTTTTTGTTCCCAACTTCTCCTTCTATTTTAAGCATTCCATCATAATTTTTAAACATATGATCGACGATTGGGCGCGAAAAAGCATATTGAGTGTCAGTATCAATGTTCATTTTGATCACGCCGTAACCAATAGTTTCATGAATTTCTTCTTTAGATGAACCAGAGCCGCCGTGAAATACTAGGTAAAATTTAGCATCTTTTCCATATTCTTTGATTACTGCATCCTGTCCTTGTTTTAAGATTTCTGGTCGAAGTTTGACGTTGCCTGGTTTATATACACCATGAACGTTGCCAAAAGTAGCAGCAAACATAAATTTAGCATTTGTAACGGTATTTAGGCGGCGATACACTTCAACCATATCTTCAGGAGTAGTGTAGAGTTTTTCTGCAGGCGCACCTTCGTGGCTTACACCGTCTTCTTCACCGCCAACTACACCGGCTTCAACTTCAAGAATAATATCATTTTTTGCACAGCGCTCTAGTAATTTAACCGCGATATCCATGTTTTCTTTCAACGGGAGAGCGCTGCCATCAAACATGTGGCTATTGAAAAGGTTGGGTAAGCCTTGGCTGCGACGACGTTCCGTTGCTTCAATCAGCGGCATCATGAAGGAATCCAGCTTATCTGCTGAGCAGTGGTCGGTATGTAAAGCTACGTAAATCTTGTATTTATCAGCCATGCGGTGGACGTGTTCGGCAATGGTAATAGCTCCAAGCGCCATGTCTTTTACCGCCAATCCAGAAGCGAATTGGCCGCCGCCGGAGGAAACTTGAATAATCCCGTCAGATTTTTTTTCCGCAAATGCCTGCAAGGCCGCATTGGCAGTAGTCATTGAAGTGACGTTAATGGCTGGGTAGGCAAAGCCCTTATCACGAGCGTTGTCCAGCATTTTACAGTATGTTTTATAGTCAGCAACTGGCATATATCCTCCTGGTGTCAAGTCTAGACTTGAGACTTGATTTTTAGTAGCTAAATGATTATTGTGCCAAGTCTCAAGTCTAGACTTGACACCAACTAAATTGTAATCATTTCGGTCAAAAATGGCAATTGGTTAGTTGGTATTTATCGCAGACAAGGGTATAATTTCTGATAAAAATATTAAGGGTGGCATTATATGCTCAAATTCAAAAAGTTACAGCCGAACGCATTCAAGTTTTACGCGAATCAATCTGTTAAAAAATATGCGGAGTATATTTTCGAGTCTAAGGAAGTTAGCAGTATGGAGGAGGCACTTCGGGTTTCGCGAGAAGAAGTATTGCCGTGGGTACAAGAAGCATTAACTTCAAAAACTCATCATTTTTATCGTGTTAAAGATGGTAAAAATACAACGGTTGGTTGGATTTGGTTTGAGTTGGTCGATGAAGGTAATGTATCGTTTTTAGTATATATTTTTATCGAACCGGAGTATCGTGGTCGTGGATATGCTGGCGAATTATTAAAATTTTATGAACAAGAATCAAAAAAATTAGGGGCTAATCAAATTGTATTATTCGTATTTAAAATTAATAAATCCGCAATAAGATTATACGAAAAATCTGGTTATAAAGTTGTTGATGAAGTTAGTTCGTTTGAAGCAACTGAACCAACAAGATATAAGATGGTTAAGGATTTGGTGTAAGATGCTCGCATGTAGGCGGGACGTGAGCTTCACATAATTACAAGGCAACTTAGAGGGGCCAGGTCTTTACTAATTACAAGTGCGGTAGCTTTGTAATTAGTAAAGACCTGGCCCCATAAAAATCATGTAAAGCCCCGACCCCCTGAGTGGTTAAAAAGAACTTAAGATATAAACAAAAAAGGAAATGATTATGACACACATTATCTGGTTCGATAAGTTAGGTAGGAAAGATGTTGAAGAAGTTGGAGGGAAAAACTCATCATTGGGTGAGATGATCCAAAATTTATCTAATAACGGGATGCGGGTGCCAATGGGATTTGCAACCACCGCGCAAGCTTATCGCGATTTTTTTGCGCAAAATAATCTAGATGATAAAATTTATCAGATTTTAGATGAACTAGATGTTAATGATATTTCTGCATTAGAAAAATCTGGTAAAAAAATTAGACAAGCAATTATTGATGCAGATTTTTCAGATAAATTCAAACAAGAAATTACGGCGGCATTTACTAAAATGCAGCAGGATCATGGCCAGGATGTTTCAGTTGCGGTGCGATCATCAGCAACTGCTGAAGATTTGCCTGAAGCTTCATTTGCAGGCCAGCACGAAACCTATTTAAATGTTCAAGGTTTAGAAAATGTAATTTTGGCGATTAAAAAAGTTTTTGCGTCACTTTTTAATGATCGTGCGATAACTTATCGGGTTAATCATAATTTTGATCATCGCAAAGTTGCTTTATCTGCGGGTATTCAATATATGGTGCGCAGTGATATTGGTGCTAGCGGAGTGATGTTTAGTATTGATACCGAGTCCGGATTTCAAAATGTGGTATTTATTAATGCTGGATATGGTCTTGGTGAAACGATTGTGCAAGGTTCGGTAAATCCAGATGAATATTATGTTTATAAGCCTAATTTGCAAGCCAAAAAACCGGCAATTTTGCGTAAAAATTTAGGTGATAAAAAAATTAAAATGGTTTATGCAAATGATCTAAAAAATCCGACTAAAATTGTTGATGTAGACGAAAAAGAACAATGTGTATTTACGTTGACTGATAGTGAAATTCAGGAATTAGCAAAATATGCTGTAATGATTGAAAAGCATTATGGTATGCCAATGGATGTTGAATGGGCGCGTGATGGTATTGACGGAAAATTATATATTGTGCAAGCCAGACCTGAAACAGTAAAAAGCCGTGCTGATTTACAAATTTTAAAACGTTACACTTTAAAATCGCGTGGTAAAATTATTATTACTGGCCGCAGTGTTGGACAATTAATGGGGCAAGGCAAAGCAAAAGTTTTAAAAAATATTAGTGAAATGTCAAAGCTGCAAGCAGGTGATGTATTGGTTACTGAAATGACGGATCCAGATTGGGAACCAATCATGAAAAGATCAGCAGCAATTATTACTAATCGTGGTGGGCGTACTTGTCATGCAGCGATCGTAGCTCGTGAATTAGGTATTCCGGCGATTGTTGGTTGCGGTAATGCAACAGAAGTTATTAAAGACGGTCAGGAAGTCACTGTATCTTGTGCTGAAGGTGATACTGGAAATGTTTATGAAGGTTTGTTGGAATATAAAGTTGATGAGTTGGATAGTTCTAATATGCCAGAATTGCCGACTAAAATCATGATGAATATCGGTGATCCTGATTTAGCATTTAGTTATAGTTTTATTCCTAATCATGGAGTTGGTTTGGCGCGACTGGAATTTATTATTAATAATATGATTGGCGTGCATCCAAAAGCGTTAATTCGTTATGCTAGTTTACCGTCTGAGTTGCAGCGGAAGATTGATAAAAAAATCTGTGGTTATAAAAATCCGGTTGATTATTATGTGGATAAATTGTCCGAAGGAATTGCGACGATTGCAGCAGCGTTTTATCCAAAATCCGTAATTGTTCGTACTTCAGATTTTAAATCGAATGAATATGCAAATTTATTGGGTGGCGAAGATTATGAGCCTGATGAAGAAAATCCAATGATTGGTTTTCGTGGAGCTTCGCGTTATGTTGATCCTGCTTTTAGTGATTGTTTTGAATTGGAATGCCGCGCGTTACGTAAAGTGCGTGATGATATGGGGTTAACTAATGTAGTAATTATGATTCCATTTACGCGCACTGTTGAAGAAGGTAAAAGTATCATTGAATTGCTTGCGAAAAATAACTTAAAGCAAGGGGTGAACGATTTAAAAATTATTATGATGTGTGAAATTCCGTCGAATGTGATTTTGGCTGAAGAATTTTTAGAACATTTTGATGGTTTTTCGATTGGCTCGAATGATTTAACTCAATTAACATTAGGGCTTGATCGCGATTCAAATTTGGTCGCAAATTTATTTGATGAACGCAATGAAGCGGTAAAAAGATCCTTGGCGAAGGCAATATCAACTTGCAACAAACTAGATAAATATATTGGTATTTGCGGTCAAGGCCCATCAGATCATCCTGATTTGGCTGAATGGTTGCTCGAACAAGGTATTGGTTCAATGTCTTTGAATCCGGATACTGTGGTGCCTACTTGGCTGAATTTGGCTAAGTAGAATTTGTAAAAACAAAGCGCGGTTATAATATTCATGTTCATTTCTAATAATGTATTTAATATTAAAGTTTTCGTAATCTTGGTGTTATTTTCCCAATAATTTTTTTATGCGTTTTATTTTGTCTTTCTTTTTTTTCCTGTTCTTTTGCAAGTTGTCGTTGAATATTCGATGGTAAAAGCAATAAACTAATTGGGTGCATTTTGGATGGTGTATTATTATTTATTGGTATGAATTTAATGATTCTTTGATAATTGTTTTTATGTAGTAATCTAATGCAATTATAAGGATAATTGGCACAAAAATCATGTATGCCTGCGAGTACAGGATGTTCACCATGCTTATTAATATTATTGCTATGATTGCCTGCTCCAACATTAAAAGTTATTGTTTGAGAAGTTTTGGTATTTTGCATAATAAATTCTAAATAATGGTATGTCGTGCGATGATCAAGTCCGTGCAGATCGCAACTTGCGCTATTATCATGATTTTTTATTATTGGCAAGTGCTCGGATCCATGATTTATTTGAAAAAATAAAGTGAAAATTTTTCGTGATTCATTTTTTGGTAATTTATTGCAAATTTTATTACACAATGCTAAATTGCTACTGTTATATTTGTGTAATATTGAAAATGACCATACAATAGTGTTGTAATTGTTTAACTTATTGATATTTTGCTGAAGAAGTATGATAATTTGTTGCATCATAGTTTTATTAATAATGTTTAATTTCTCTACTTTTACATATAAGTTTTTAATACTTTGAATGTCTTTTTTTTGTATTGCTGAATTTATGCCAATGTGAATAGCTTTTTTGGCGGAAGTCGTAATAAAATCATTTGCAATTTCTAATTTTATTGTTAACAAATATAATTCTATAGCTTCGGCATAATTACGTCGGCTAATCATTTTACCTATGCCGTTATTAAATGCTACTTGAGTGGTTCTTAATATGTAAGAATCTAGATAATTAAATTGTTTTGCTTTAGTGAATTGTGTTATAATTTCTACAAAATTTTCTTGTTTACCAGATATTTTAATTTTTTCATTACATTGTATTGCTCTGTAATCTGGTTTAAATTTATTTAGCATATTTTTTGTTTTCAAGTTATCAAATAATTCATCTTTATGTATTTTAAGGTTGGTGGTTTTTTGTGTGCCATGTGGAATTTTAATTTGTGTTATTTGATGATTTTTTTTGTATAAATTGTTATATTTAGCTTTTAATATTTTCATTATTTCCAGACTGTTTTTATAATTTGGTGATGTTTTTTGTAAAGCTGTTGATATTTTTTTTGCAAATTTATATGAATATTCTATCCAATTTTTATCTGGTTGTAATGGTAATTTTTCTTGCAATTTCGTTAAATCTATTAACCCAATATAAATTGTGAGTTTACAGTGGAGAGTATGGTGCGTAAATTGCAATGTCTCTTTCTGTATTAACAATTCGACTAGTGGAAGGTGAAAATAAGAGTCTACAATATAATGTGACAATTTTTGGCACATATTTTCTGAAAAACAATTTAATAACAAAGGGCATGCAATTATCAGTTTTATAGCAAGTCTATTCTTTGCAGTGTTAGCTGTCACAGCTTTTTCAAAGGCAATCAAAAAATGTTTTAATTGAAGTTCTTTTCGTATTTCATTCTGTTTTATTGTTGAAATAAATAACTCTGTATTGTTTGTTTTTATTGCCCTATATAAATCTTCGTGTAATTTATTTTTAAACATTTTTATTTTTCCTCGTTGTTATAAACTATTTTAGTTACAATTCAATTATAGTTATTGTTTCTTAAGATAATCTTAAGCAACCAAAGAATCTGAAAAATTAGCAGCTTCATGCATTTTTGCTTGTTTTTTGTACATGCCTTTTCCAATATTAAAAAAGTGATGAAGTGATACGTGTCAAGTCTTGACACCTTTAGCTTGCTTCGTGTACGGTAATATTATATGTAGCACGAAGTGAGGCCATGGATGAGAAATGAGATATTAACGCGTGATGAATTGTTGAATCTTGAAAGGCTGAAGAATAGCGATACTATTGCTTCGATGAATTTTCTTGGACTTCCGGTCATTTGTTTGTCGATAAATTTTACCATTAATGCGTTAAATGAACTGGCTGCACAGGTTTTTCATTCTTCTGTAAATGAGCTTGTGGGAGCGAATTTTCGTGAATTATGTGCAAAATATCAGTTAGATTTTCCAATTTTTAGTCAAAAAAAAGATATTTTGGCTGGTGAAGTTGTACAAGACTTTTCTCAGTGGATGTTAGGTGCTGAAAAAGATGCAATTGAGCTTAAGTGGTCAATAATTAGGCATTTAGATCGGAATTATCAGCCATCTGGTTTTATTTTGGTTATGACTCATGGTTTTCAAGATATTGCGTGTAATTTGCAAGCAGATCAACAAGTATCTGATGGAAATAATTTTCGAGTGTTGTTGATTGAAGATAATCCGGTTTGTCAAAGTATTGCTAAAAGTTTATTTGAGGATTTATTTTGTGATATTACTATTGCAAATACAGCACAACAAGCGTTAGAATATTTGCACAATAATTATGATATAATTTTCTTGGATATTAGTTTGCCTGGCAAAGATGGTATAGCTTTGGCAGGTGAATTGCGTCGCAGATTGCAGCTTAAAATTCCGATTGTTGCAACCACTGGTTATGCGTGGGATGTAAATCGGTATAAGGAAGTGGGTATTAATGATTATATCAGAAAACCGCTAACTAAAATTAAGTTGCAGAAAGCATTAATGAAATTTTTGTAAGTAAAATGCTCGCAGCAGTGGGGTTATCTTTTTCAGACACGCTCAAGCACATCCGTGTGGCGCTAAGGCTCGACCATCCATGGTCTCGCATTGTCTTAAAAAGATAACCCCAATACTGCGAGCTAAACTTAAGGAGATGTTTTTATGAATGATATACAGCAGAGTTCTAATGAATCAAAAGATACCGCGAAAACTATTGCATTTGTAGTATATGCATTGCAGGTGTTAGCTTTTATTAATGGTATTACAGCAATCATTGGTGTGGTGATAAATTATGTTAAGTTGGATGATGTAAAAGGAACTTGGTTGGAATCCCATTTTCGTTGGCAAATTCGTACATTTTGGTTTGGATTGTTATGGGCAGTAGTTGGTGTTGTTACGATATTTATTTTTGTGGGATTTATTATTTTGTTTGCTGATTTAGTTTGGATTATTTATCGCATTGTGAAGGGTTGGTTGTGTTTGAATGAATACAAGCCAGTAGGCGTATCAAAATGAAATATTGTATCAGTGTAATTTTGTTAAGCTGCTTATTATCTATAAGTTATGCAAAAGTTTCGCAAGATAAAAAACTTAAAATATTTGATCAGCCATCTGTTAAGGGAAAAGTTGTAAATCAGGTAATTCCTGGGCGGAGGTTGATTCCTTTTTATCGCAAAAACGGATGGTTAAAAGTCGGAGATCCGGCAACTGGTAAAGTTGGTTGGATTAATGTCAAACAGTATTATAATACGATTTTTAATGTGCCGCAGCGATCAACGTTGCAATCAGTTTCTGTTACTATTAACGAAAAACCGGACAAAGATGGTAAATATGAAATTGTTGTATATAAAAATGGTAAAAAAATTGATAAAAAAGAAGTTGCTAAAGTTATAAAAAAAATTAACGCGCAGCAGCAGTTTATGCGTAAGAGATTTCAGATGATGCAGCAGCAAATTAATCAGTTGTTTAAACAGTCGATTGGAGATTTTAATAATTTTGATGATCTAACGCCTTGGTCTCCAGTTATCATTTTTATGCGTCCAAAAGATAAATAACGGGGTTTTATGCAGCGTATTGAAGTAATTCAAGCCGACATAACTAAATTAGAAGTTGATGCAATTGTCAATGCTGCTAATCGAACTTTGTTAGGTGGCGGAGGTGTTGATGGCGCAATTCATCGGACAGCTGGCCCTGATTTGCGTGCAGAATGTCAAACTTTAAATGGATGCGTTCCTGGAGAAGCAAAAATCACTAATGGATATAAACTTCCAGCTAAATATATTATTCACACTGTTGGTCCGATCTGGCATGGTGGTGATAAAAACGAAGCTAAATTATTAGCTTCATGTTATCGCGAAAGTCTAAAATTAGCAGTAGAGAATGGTATCAAAACCATAGCTTTTCCGGCAATTAGTTGTGGATTATATAGTTATCCAATTAAACAAGCGGTAAAAATTGCAGTAAATGAAGTAAAGAAATTTTTACAGCACGATCAATCAATAGAAAAAGTTTATTTCGTATGCTTCAATACGGATATATTTAATGAATATTTGCAGGTTCTAAACAGTGAGAAATAATTCCCGCGACTTGGTCGCGGGATAATATACCCGATCGTAATGGGTATACAAGTTAATTTCCAACAGTATAACTAATTCCAAGAGCAGGGAAATCAATGCTATGAATTGTGCTGTTGCCGAACCAATGAGTCCAGCTGGCATCAATTGCTATTGATTTGGTAAAATGAATATCAACCCCCGCAGCAGCTACAGGCATAATTCTGTTGGCTTTGCTTTGGTATAAAATAGTTGCGCCATTATTTTGAGAATTTAAAATATCTTGGTAAACATAAGAAGCACCACCTTTTACAAATGGGCGAAGATATTTACATACAGGCAAAGAACCTTTTACTAGAACATCACCGCTTTGTACTCGTGTATGGTTATTTACATTCATAGTTCCGCCAGTTTCACTCATGTCAGCTAGATGATGATAGTCGATTTCGACGCCAAGATAATCATTGAAACTGTAACCCAAATATCCTGCAAGACCTATGTGGCTGATGCCAAACAGCATAGTGTCAGCGAGCGCACCACTGGCAGTTTGAGTAAAGGCGTTGTCATTATGTAGAGAAGTATGTCCAATCTGCACGCCGAAATATAAACCGTTAGCGTATAAATTAGAAGAGTTGTCAGTTAATAAAGTTGGTTGTGCATAAGCAGCAGTTGTCATAAGTACGCATGCAGCACAGCTGGTTAGTAATACTTTTTTGAAGTTATTTTTCATATTATTACCCTCATATTAAGTAAGGCTATTATAGTTATAAATAAATTATATTGCCAATTAAATCATAATTTGTTTTTACTGATTTTAATTAACGTCCCAAATAAAGGATGATCCAGGTAGTTGAGTTGATTGAGTTTAGTGCGGCGGTGTTGTTGCAAACTGAAAGTGCGCAAAGGAACAATGTTTTTACCATCTGAAGTTGGAATTGTGAGATGAAGGTCAGTATAAATATCAAAAAATGTTGCTTTGGTGATTTTTATTTTCCCATTTAATTCCCAGTAAGTTGGCATGCGGTTGTCATCGGGTTGGATTGGTTGTCCTTTGGCATCGTAAGGTTGACCACCATAGATGTGAATCCATTTTGTATCATTAATGTTTTGCAGCCAGCTGGTGTGTAATAGAATTTTATAATCAGGTTGAGCAGATAATTTATTTGCTTCTTTAATTAATCCTAGTTTTTGGGTCGGTGTGATTTCACTGACATTTTTTATAACAGGAGTTTTTAGGATATTTGGCCAACTTTCTGAATCTAGTACTTGTTGGTTAACATGAGAGAATACGATTAAATCTATGCGGTAAATGCCATCATCAGCAAAAGCGGGATGCATGATTAAACATAATAGAATTAATATGTATTTAATGTATTTCATAGTTTAATCCAAAGTTTGTTTGTAACGCTTAATGCCAATATATATCGCAACTATCATAAAAACAATAATTGGCCAAATATTTGGCCAGGTGCTGGCAAACGTATTGCCTTTTAACATAATGCCGCGAGTGATTCTTAGAAAGTAAGTTAATGGTAGTACGTCACCTATATATTGCGCCCATTTTGGCATGCCGAAAAACGGGAACATAAAGCCTGAAAGCAAGATCGATGGCAAGAAAAAGAAGAATGACATTTGAGTTGCTTGTAGTTGGTTATCAGTCAAAGTTGAAAAAGTGATGCCAATAGATAAATTAGCGGCAATAAAGGGCAGGGTGGCTAAAAACAATAGAGTCAAGCTGCCATGAATAGGTACGTGAAACACATAAAATGCTGCAGTAAGAATTAGTATGGCCTGCACATATCCTACAATAATGTAGGGAATTACTTTGCCTAACATTACTTCAATTGGGCGTACTGGTGTTGCCAGCAAATTTTCCATAGTGCCGCGTTCATATTCGCGCGTAATTGCTAATGCAGTTATAATAACCATGGTCATGGTGAGTACCACACCCATTAATCCTGGTACAATATTATATTGTGTGATTAATTCAGGATTATATTTGGCGTGTATTTGTAAATCAAAAGGTGCTGTGCCTGGTTTTAAATATGATAATGCGCCGGCTAAATCACGATTAAATACGGTGCTGGCTAAACTATTTGCCGCAGTAATAGCATTTGCTGAAGCCATTGATTCGGTTGTATCAGCCGTTAATAAAATGCTTGGGTGTTCGTTATGAACGAAGTCGTGGGAAAAACCTGCTGGAATGTTAATAATAAAAATTGCCTTACCGATTTTCATTAAATGATTAGCCTCTTTTTCGCTGTTAGTTCTTGCGGTTAACGCGAAATATTCGGTGTTGCGCATACCTTGTAAAAAAGTGCGGGAAAGATAACTTTGATCAGCATCTAATACTACAGTAGGTAAGTGTTTGGGGTTGCTGTTAATTGCGTAACCAAACAAAATTAATTGCATTAACGGAATTATAATCAGCATTGCTAAAGTAATGCGGTCACGCTTCATTTGAATGAACTCTTTAACTATTACAGCCCAAAGTCGTTTGGTTGAAAAAAATGCTGTCATTTTAAATATCTCAGTTCTTTTGTAGTTACTTAGAGGGACGGAGCTTTACATGATTACAAAGCAACAAGCAAGGCTTTGTAATTATGTAAAGCTCGCGTCCCGTTTTACTTCAGTTCCACTTAGTTAGGCGAAATTATCTTTCGCCTCAGCAACTAAATGAATAAATACATCTTCTAAATCCGCAGTTGATTTTTCCCATTTATAATCGCTAGTTTTAAACGGTGCAATAGCTTTTTCAAGAGCATCTGGGTTCTGCGAGACTACATGCAGCGATTGTCCAAAAGCAGTTACTTGTTCAATGCCGGATTGTTGTTGTAATTTGTGTGATAAATCAGAGATGTTTGGTCCTGTGACTTTCCACATAGATAAATTCGCATGCTTAATTACTTCTTCAATATTGCCAGTTGTTAATAAATGTCCATAAGCAATATAAGTTAAACGATGGCAGCGTTCGGCTTCATCCATATAATGTGTGCTTACTAATGCAGTTATGCCCTCAGCGGCTAAATTATGAATTTGTTCCCAAAATTCACGCCGTGCTTTTGGGTCTACTCCAGCGGTTGGTTCATCAAGTAATAATAATTTTGGGTTGTGTAACATTGCGGCAGCAAGTGCGAGGCGTTGCTTCCATCCGCCGGATAATGTGCCGGTAATTTGGTTTTGACGTTTTTTACTAAAACCAAGTCGATTAACACATTCATTTACGCGTTGAGTGCGATTTTTAATGTTATAAATACGAGCGATAAAGTCTAGATTTTCGCGAATGGTTAAATCGTTATATAAGCTAAACCGCTGTGTCATATAACCAACTTGCAATTTAATTTTTAGCGACTCAGTTAAAATATCATAGCCTAAACATGTGCCTTCGCCAGCATCTGGTTTTAATAAACCGCACAACATTCGAATTGTGGTAGTTTTGCCGCTGCCGTTTGGTCCCAAAAACCCAAAAATTTCACCCGGTTTTACTTGTAAATCAACATTGCATACCACGCATTTCTTATCATATGATTTGGTTAGGCCTTTGACATCAATTATGTATTCGTTATTTGTCATGATGTTACTCTGTATTAGCAAGATCAATTGTGATTGGTTGGCCGGGGTTAACTTTTTGTGCGTTGGCAATCGTTAATTTTGCTTCAACACGATAAGTTAATTTTTGGCGTGAGTTTTCGCTGTAAATGACTGGTGGCGTGTATTCGGCTTTATCAGAAATAAAATATATGGTTGCTGGGATAGATTGGGGACAACTATCACAAGTGAAAGTTATTTTTTGGCCAATTTTAATGGTGGCTAATTTTTTTTCTGGAATAAAGAATACTACATAAACATTTTTTGGGTCAAGTGCGGATAGAACGGGTGTGTTAGCGGGTACATTTTCGCCGATTCGATAAAAAGTATCATATACGTGTCCGTTAAGAGGAGAAAATAATTGTTTTTGGTTTAGTTGCCATTGTGCTTTTTGCATTGCGGCTTTAGCTGCAGAAACAGCGGCTTTGGCTGCATTGATTTGATCAATGCGCGAAGGTAATTTGGCAGTAATTAAATTCTCGTTTAATTCAGCAAGTTGTGCGTTAAGGTTATTATAGTTTGAGATAGCTTCATCTAATCTATCTTGTTGTATAGCATCGGTTTTAACCAAGTGCTGGTAGCGTTTTACGGTGACTGCTGCATATTCAATTTGTGCAATAACTTGCTTTTGTTGGTCTACAATCGCAGCTAGCTCAGAAGGGCGCTTGCCTTTTTCCAGATCTGCTAAGTCAGATTTGGCTTTTTCGAGGTCCGCTTGTGCTTGTTGATATTCTTCTAATTGAGGGCTGCTTTCAAGGACGGCTATTTTTTGTCCAATTTTGAGTTTACTACCACGTTCAACGCTTAATTCCTGTAAAGTTCCAGTGTATTGAGAGGAAATATAAGTAAATCGGCCTTCGATATAACCTTGAAATTGATTGTGGTTGTTTTTACTACATCCGCTGATAATAAGTATACCAAAAAATAGCAATGTACCAGCAAGCTGTAATAATTTGAATTTCATTTTATCCCCTAAAGCTAATTCTATCGGGATTTTGTGAGTTTGTGAAGTAATTGCTTAATTGTGTCAATTCTCTCTTGGGGCGTGTTAGTTTTAATAGTAAACTGCAGTTTAGCTGGTCCTGCGAGCTTATATTGATCAGGATGCTGTTGAATTAGTTGAATGATTTTTTGCGGGTCAATTTTAGGTTTTTCGAGAAAGGAGATTTTGCCGCCATCTGCATTTGCAGTGATTTTTTGAATTCCTAAAGGGTCTGCTTGCAGTTTTAATTCTGCAATTGCAAAAAGATTTTGACAAGCTTCTGGTAATAGGCCGAAGCGATCAATCATTTCAACCCGTAACTCCGATAATTCATGTTCGCTTTTCGCACTTGCGATGCGTTTGTATAAAATTAAACGTGTATGTACATTAGGTATATAATTTTCGGGAATTAATGCGGATATTTGTAGATTAATTTCAACGCCGGCGTCAAAAGGTTTATCGAGATCAAGTTGTTCTCCAGTTTTTAATGATTTTACTGCGCGTTCTAGCATTTCCATATAAAGATTAAAACCGATTGCTTGCATGTGACCGCTTTGTTCTTCACCAAGCAATTCTCCAGCACCGCGAATTTCTAAATCATGTGTCGCGAGAGTAAAACCAATGCCTAGTTCTTTAGAGGCTTCAATGGCCAACAAACGTTTTTTGGCATCTTTGCTAATTAATTTTTTTGATGGAACGAATAAATACGCATAGGCTTGATGATGTGAACGGCCAACGCGTCCACGCAATTGGTATAATTGCGCTAACCCAAATTTATCGGCACGATTGATAATAATTGTATTTGCCGATGGAATATCAATTCCTGATTCGATAATTGTTGTGCAGACTAATATATTAAAACGGCGATGATAAAAATCCATCATTACATGTTCTAACTTGCGTTCCGGCATTTGACCATGCGCAACGTTGATTTTTGCTTCGGGAATTAGTTCTGCTAACTTATCAGCTTTGTGTTGAATATCTTCTACTTTGTTATGTAGAAAATATACTTGTCCACCGCGCATGATTTCGCGCATCATTGCTTCGCGGATAATTTGCGGGTTGCTTTCTTGGATAAAGGTTTTAATTGATAGGCGTTTTTCTGGTGGAGTGGCAATAATTGATAGATCACGAATTCCCGAGAAAGACATATTTAATGTGCGTGGAATTGGTGTGGCAGTTAAGGCCAAAATATCAATATGCGCACGCAGAGATTTTATTTTTTCTTTTTGTCGCACACCAAAACGATGCTCTTCGTCAATAATTAATAAACCTAAATTTTTAAATTCAATATCTTTTTGTAATAATTTATGAGTGCCAATTACGATATCAATTTTACCATTTTTTAACTGCCCGATAATTTTTTGTTGTTCTTTGATTGAAACAAATCGGGATAACATCGCAATATTGACTGGCCAAGCGGCAAAACGGTCTTTAAAGTTTTGATAATGCTGTTGAGTTAATAACGTTGTTGGGGTTAAGATTGCAACTTGTTTATTATTATTTACTGCAATAAAAGCTGCACGCATTGCTACTTCGGTTTTGCCAAAACCAACATCGCCGCAAATTAGTCGATCCATAGTTTTATCGGATGTCATATCATATATTACTTGTTCAATTGCATTTTCCTGATCAGGTGTTTCTTCAAATGGAAAACTTTCAGCAAATAATAAATAATTTTCGGAAGGTTTTTTATAGGCATGTCCGGTTTGGGCAGCACGTCGTGCGTAAATTTCCAATAATTCTGCTGCAACATCGCGAATGCGTTTTTGTGCTTTGCGTTTTGCTTTTTCCCAGGTTTTTCCGCCTAATATATGCAGAGGTGCATGTTCAATGTCAGTTCCGCTATAACGGCTAATTAAATGCAATGATGCAATTGGCACATATAATTTATCATTATTTGCGTATTCGATGGTTAAATACTCGTCGGTGATATTGTCAGTGGTGATGGTTTTGAGTCCCAGAAAACGGCCAATACCATGATTAATATGTACAACAGGATCACCAATATTTAATTCTACTAAATTGCGAATGACAGCTTCGGTATCAAAATCGGTTTTTTTGCGGCGGCGACGTTGCAGCACGCGTTCACCGAATAATTGATTTTCGGTAATTAAAATTATGTCTTGGCATATTAATCCGTGATCCAAGGGAGCTACGGTGATATAGGTGTCAGACACCAATGGTGTCTGACACCATTCTTGCCATGAGTTAATTTTTTTGGGAAAGATGTTAATTGAATGCAGTAGATTTTGCAAAATTTCCAGCCGGCCTTCGGTTTCAGCGCAGAATAAAAACTGGCACTGGATCCCGCGGTCAACAGGCTGGGCCGCGGGATGACGGTTTTTTTCCTGGATCCCGCGGTCAGCCATAGGGCTGTCATCCCGCGGCTTGACCGCGGGATCCAGTGTTTGTTTGTCATTAATAAAATTTTTTAATTGCTGTAATGGCTGCTTTAATTTGTGATTGATGGTTAATGATGGTGGTTGTTGTGTTGCAAAATTATATTTGCCAGCGCCTGATTTTAAAGGTTCTTGGTAAGTTGTAATTTGCGTAAAATTATTAATATGTGTAAATATTTCTTCATTAGTTAAAAATATTTCTTTGGGCGGCAAAGCTGGGTGCATGATATTATGACGGAGCTGCTCGTAACGATAATTTATTTCGTCCCAGAAAATTTTAGTTTGTGTAATCATTGCGTCATTGCGAATAATTAAGCTATTTTTAGGTAAATATTCAAAAATGCTGGCAGTTCTAGTGAAAAATAATGGCAAATAAAATTCGCTGCCTGCTACATAAAAACTTTCACAAATATCTCGGTATATAGGACAGTTTGTTGAATCTTGACGAAAATGTTGTTGCCAGTTTTGTGTAAAAAGTTTTATTGCATTTTCGTCTAAAGGAAATTCATGTGCGGGTAATAATTCTATCGAGTCAATTTTTTCAATTGATAATTGAGTTTCCGGATTAAAAGTGCGGATGCTGTCAATATCCT
>JASFHH010000023.1:0-27335 GCA_050123335.1 Gammaproteobacteria bacterium | reverse complement strand
TTGTATCATTTTCTTTCTTATCTGAATCTGGTTCTCGTAAACGGTTTCCTTCTTCAGGCTGCTTTACTTTCTTTTTCTTGTTATTTTTATCTTTCTTGGTGTCTTCATCTTGTTCAAGCACAAGACTGCTTTCAATTTTTGCTGTATCACATTTTTGCTCATCTGGTTTTTGTAATGAGCTTATATTGGCTAAAACCGTATTATAATACCCAAACAAGCCATCAAACAAGTAGGAAAATCCAATTTTACGCTCTTTTTGATTTTTCTTGTTTGCAGATAAGTCTTTAATCAGTGCAAAAGCCTTTTCACAATCCTCTAAACTGCTTGAAAAAGTTTCATAACCAACACTATAATCACTACTATTTTTTGTTTTTAATGTTATGATAGCTCTATCATTAAGTGTGCAAGTACCTTCTTCTGACTCAAATACAATCTTATTTATATACTTCATTTCTTGCTGCATCAAATCCCGCAGTTGTTCTTCAGGACAGAAATTAAACAATAGTTTTTTAGTTTGATTTAAAATATCACGATATTTGCTGCGTTTATTCTTCCAGTTTTTATGCTTATCGTTGTCCTTTTGTATTGAATCTAAAATAGCATTATTTATCTTTTCAAGAAATTTAACAAAACAGTTGTTTTTTGCCGGAAAAGCTTCAAGTATGTCAATATCATCTAGCAAATTTTTAGATTGCTCACTTCTTCTAAACTTTTTCTTTGTAAAAATCTTTGCTAAAAATGGTATATGTCGATACTGTTTAATTTTACCGCGCAAAAAGCCCAAAATACTGCGATACAAAAAATATCCCGGCTGTTCTGATAGCTTATTAGATCTCTGTAATGCGGAACCATATCTTTTTAAAACTAAATTAGTTCCATGTATGCTATTCTCCAAAAAAGAAAAATTGACTTTACAAGAAGTTTTATCTTTTTGACAATTGTCATAATTACTCACACAATTCTCTATATTCATTTTACAAAAAGCATCTAAATCTTTTTCTGCTATTGCATCCTTGTTCAATTTTTCATTTAATTTCTTTAGTAAGAAATAAACCTGTCCATTATATTGATTATTTTTCTTATCTTTAGCAAAATTAATTAAGCCATATGCAACGATTTCCCGTAAATACTCACGTTCTTTTCGCGCTAACTGCTCCAATTGTTCTTTCGGACAATAAGTAAATAATAATTCTTTAGTCTGATTCAAAATATCACGATATTTGCTGCGTTTATTCTTCCAGTTTTTACGTTTACCATCAGTTTTTACTGAATCCACAATAGCATCGTTAATTATTCCAAGAAATTTAACAAAATTATCTTTTGAGCTAAGATCAAGCAACCTAAGATCACGTATTAATTTTTGTGCTCGCTTGCCTCTGAATTTTGTTTTTTTGAAAATGCTGATTAAAAATGGAACATTATTATATTTTCTAATTTTCCAACATGCAAAGTGACAAATTTTCCCAAGTAATTTAATTTTTTTAGATTTATACATTGTGTCAATATTTTTCAATAAATCTTCATGTTGCTTCTTATTTAATTCATAAGAATTATTATAACAACGCTTATAGTTTTCACATTCTTCTTGCAGCATTTTAAATTGCGAAATTATGTGTTTATATGCATGATATTTAATGCTAGTAGATTCATATCTATCTACCACTTTCTTCCTGTTATTAAGCTTCCCATATCGTTCTCCTGCTTGTTTAATAAAACTTTTATTCTTGATACCTTTCAATAGGCCTATCCATTTACTAGACATTGATGATGATTCTTTTACACATTTTTTATATTTTGTACATTTCTGTATTTCTACATTTTGCTTGCTACAAAATTTTTCCCATGAAGTTTTATCGCTTTTCTCTTTAATTATTTTATTATTTTTAGTCTTAAGAATGTTGGCAACGTATTTAATTGATCCTTCTATTTGTGTTGCTAAAAAAACATTCTTGGACGAATAATCTTCAGGAAAAAACTGTTTATTGATTTCTACTATTTGCTTTGATAAATTTTCCGGTTGGCAGTCTTTATGCTTAGCAAAAAATGAATTGGCTACCATATCAATAAATGACAATGCATCATCAGTACTAACACCTTCCCCATGCAACCAACTTCCAATAACATTATTTATTTTTTCGTGAAAATCCTTCATAAGCTTACAAAAAATATATTTATGCTGTTGCTTATCTTCATGGGTTGATTTTTTATTTTTTTTATAATAAACAATAAAATCCATAATCTGCTTATATTTATATTGCAGCTGATAAAAATTTTGTTTAAATTTATTTATTTCTTCTTGCACCATCTCTGTTAATGTGATTTTTTTATTCTCTTCTTTAATGGCGTTTTTTACGATTGATTCTACATAAGGGTAAAATCCAGGATTATCCAAAACTAACGATGAAAAGTTTTTTTTGAAGCATGTAATTACTGATTCGGCGCATTGATGAAATTTATCTTTGTTATCTTGATAAATACCTTTGCGATATAGCACAAGTTTTATGTGGTAACATATTTCTGATTTAAAACTTCTCTCAATTTTTTTCAACAAATTTCCCAAAATAACTTTATGTTTACGTTTCGGCAATTTTATTTCTAGTTGCTTAATTACCTTACTTAAATTATCTCTAAACGAAGAAATATCTTTAAAGTTTTTTTGCCCTCTAGGCCCCTGAAGGATCTTTTTAAAATATTGGATGGAATCAATCTGATCTTGGATGGAATCAATCTGATCTTGGATGGAATTAATCTGATTTTGGATGGAATTAATCTTCTTCCGGATTTTCTCGCCATTTAGCCGTTTTTTTATAGAATTAAATAAATCTTTATTAAGATAATTTACAAGATCATCAATAATATTCTGTTTCGTATATTGTGGATCCAAAACAAACTTAATCTTGTTCTGTTCCAAGTTATGCACCACTCCAAACCTTTCAAATATTTTTTTCACATCCAGTTTGACTGCTTTTGGTTTAAACAAATGAGATTGGTCATCGACTTTTTTTTGATAACATTCGTTAATTTCCTTAGCAAATGCTATCATTTTCTCAGAAATATTTTGATAAAATTCATTTACGTTATCGATTTCTAATAAAGAATCTAAAGAGTCTTTTAACTTATTGCTTTCTTGTTCCCAAATTGTACCCATCCCCATAAAAAATTGCAGGTTATTGCTTATATCAATGAATTTTCGTATCTTTTCCCAACGTTCTTGTATGAATAGCAACTTTTCCCGTTCACATTGCAATTTGTTTTTAGATAACGCCAGCTCTTGTTTAAGAATCCGCTCAATGTTTTTAGCACACGTGAGAATCTCATCAATCTCTGACTTATATATTTCCTGTATTGTCGGCATTTTTTTCTTTGGCATAGCCATTTCACCCGTGATTAATATTTGTACTAATAGTATAGCAAACAAACCTTAACATTCGCTTAAATTATGAACATTTTGTACGTTTTTTCGTGTTTTTTTGTAAGATATTTCTGATCTGTTAACAAGATATCAATGGGTTAGGTAAACTGATGTGCACGTAAAAATGTATTAGATTCCACTATTCTTATTATTAACTTAGATATAAGTCTTTGATTTTTAATTAGAAAAGTTAACTTTTAGAGTTTTTTTCACAGAAAATGAATTTGCTTAAGATTTTCTTAATATTTGGGATCTATAATTGAGTTGAGATAATAATAAAACATGGACGTTATCATAAAACACATTCTCATATAATTCGAACAAACCTAAGCTGCAGTTTTATCATCAAACAATGGTTGGATCTTTAATTTTTTATTCCTTTGACGCGCTTGCCATAAATCATAATCTCGCTGTAAATTCATCCATACCTCAGCACTAGTGTTAAGCAGCAAAGATAACTTATACGCCATGTCAGCGCTAATTCCAGAACGCCCGTTCAGCAACCTGGAAAAAGTTGTACGATCTACTTTAAGTTTTGACGCAACTTCACTGACCGTTAAATCAGTATTGTTAAACAATGTATCCTTAACAATTTTTCCTGGATGTAAAGGCTTATGCATAACGCTCATAGCATCTCCTAATGATAATCATAATAATCAACCAGTATTGCATCTCGACCATCAAATTTGAAAATCACTCTCCAATTTTTGTTTACACTAACAGAATAAAAATTTTTTAAGTTACCAGATAATTTATGAAAATTCATATTTGGAGTATTCATATCTTCTGGTTGAATTGCAGCATTAAGCTGCTGTAAAATTATTTTTAATTTCCTCACATGCCCAATCTGAATACCGACTATACTGCCAGATTCAAAAAAATTCCTTAACCCTTTGTGTTTCCAAGTTCTTATCATGTATTGTAGCGTATAGCGCCTCACGCAGCAAGTATTACAAACAATCATCCTGCAATGCAAACCAATCACAAAACACCCTGGCATATAATCCCAATAGCCGCAAAAACGTTGTTTTGGAAACGCAACAAGTATTCCCCATAGCAATCTTACGGATAACGTCTAATCCCACACCGGATGCAAAACCAATCTCAATATCAGAATAACCATCAATTTGCATTAAGTCCTTAAGCATCAAACGTGACATTTGCGGAAACTCTCTACTAATAGTCCAGTAAGTTGCGGTGGTCTTTCTTTGTTTTAGACAGTTAGAATTACTACGTTTTTTTGAAAAATATTTATTTTTATTCTCCATCTCGCTAAACCTCCATCATTTTGATATATGCGCATCATAGCAATTACAATAATTTTAACTAGCGTAGTTTCTACGGGGTTTTGTAAAAAAATCGCGATTTTTTATTAATTTTTTCAATGATTAATAGAAAACGTACCAAATTCTGTAGTCCAAAATTTGTCCACACTGTAGCAAAAGTCTTATAGTTTTTTCAGATTTAATTTGATGGAATAATGACCTTGCATAGCCTATAGTATTAATACCCCTCTCCAAAAACCATCGCGAGGAGCCTTTTGAAAGGATTCAGGCTCACCCCAAGGAAGGAAATAAGGCGCCCGCGATGGTTAATTATTAGAACTCAAGAAATCAAACATCCCGCGCCAGCTCAGCAGCCAACCCAATATAATCTTCCGACCGCAGATGCTTTAATCGATGTTTTGCATCTTGTGGAATATCCAAAGTATCAATAAAAGCTAACAACTTCGCTTGATCTATTTGCTTACCACGAGTTAACTTTTTTAATTTTTCATATGGCTCTGCCACACCATAACGACGCATGATGGTTTGCAAAGCTTCAGCTAAAACATCTACATGACTTGCTAAATCATCTTTGATATTTTTTTTGTTAACTTCTAACTTGCCTATTCCTTTTAGCAAAGACTTATAAGCTAATAAACTATGCGCTAACGCCGCTCCAAAATTACGCATTACTGTAGAATCACTCAAATCCCTTTGTAAACGAGAAATTGGTAATTTGTTAGCAAAATGCTGTAGCAATGCATTTGCCATACCTAAATTACCTTCTGCATTTTCAAAATCGATTGGATTAACTTTATGCGGCATAGTTGATGAACCAATTTCTTTAGCACTAATTTTTTGTGAAAAATAATTCAATGAAATGTACATCCATATGTCTCGACAAAAATCGATCAAAATATTATTAATACGTATGCAAACATGATTCAACTCAGCAACCCAATCATGCGGCTCAATTTGCGTAGTATAATTGTTGATTTCTAATCCCAATGAATTAACAAATTTTGCTGAAAATTTTTGCCACTTTATTTTTGGATAAGCAATTAAATGCGCATTATAATTTCCAACCGCCCCGTTAAATTTACCAACTATTTTAAGCGTTTTTAATTGTTGGTATTGCCGACCCAAACGTGCAACAAAATTAGCAATTTCTTTGCCTAAAGTAGTAGGTGTAGCCGGCTGTCCATGAGTTCTGGATAACATCGACAATTTAGCATATTTACTCGCCATTTTTTTTAATTCGCGCATTATTTCATTTAGCTGAGGCAAAACACAAATCTGTAACGCATCTTTGATCATTAAAGCGTAAGCTAAATTGTTAATGTCTTCAGAGGTGCAACCAAAATGAATAAACTCACTAAACTTTGATAATTTTTTATTGGCTGAAATTTTTTCCTTAATAAAATATTCCACTGCTTTAACATCATGATTAATTTTCTTTTCAATTGTTTTAATCCGCTGAGCATCCTTAATCGAGAAATTATTAATAATTCTTTCCAAAAAATTATTCGTATCCATATCAAAAGCTGAAACCTCTGGAATTTGCTTCTGCTGTGCCAATTCCTGAAACCAACGAATTTCTACCAATAACCTATAATGCATCAACCCGAATTCGCTGAAAATCGATTGTAATTCAGTCAACTTAGACAAATAACGCCCATCAATCGGCGAAATGGCAGTAAATTGATCAAGTTTCATAACAGAATCCTTATATGACCATTGCATAACCGCATTGTACCGCTTTACAATATCTTTTTCACTCATTATTATGATTACTAAAGAGGTGACTTAATGAAAACTACTGCAATTTATCCTGGCACATTTGATCCAATTACTTTTGGTCATATTGATTTAGTTAAACGCGCAGCTAAAATGTTTGATCACATTATTGTTGCAGTTGCTGATAACAAAGAAAAACAAACATTGTTTTCTTTAGGAGAACGAATTAATTTGGTTCAATCAATATTTGCCGGGTTAAATAATATAAGCATAAAAACTTTTAATGGATTATTAACAGAATTCGCTAAACAACAAAAATGTAATGTGATTTTGCGTGGTTTACGAGTTGTTTCTGATTTCGATTATGAATTGCAAATGGCCAGCATGAATCGCAAACTTGTACCAAACTTAGAAACGATTTTCTTAACACCTGATGACAATTATATTTATGTTGCTTCATCATTAGTGCGTACAATTGCTAAAGAACATGGCAAATTATCACCTTTTGTGCCACCAATAATAGAACAAGCTTTAAAAGAAAAATTCAAGTAAACTTTAAATAAAGATTAAACAATGATTAATAGAACACAATTCGTACTTGTCATAATTATTTCCTTTCTTATGCCTTGCGTTGGCATTGCTGAAACCAACAAACTTCAACAAGAATATCCGCATTGGAACCTGCAAAATAAACACCAATACGAAATAATACTTAAATTAAATAAATTCATTAAACAAAATAAAAATCGTGGCTATGGCGCAGTGTTTGATTGGGATGGAACCTTATTTTGTGAAAAAATTCCCTATAAAATCAACGGAAAGAAAAATACGTCGTATGGAGAAATAGCCTGGGTTGTTTGGGAAATTCATCATCTTGGCCGTCCTGGGTACAAACATGTTTTACCAATGTTTCATACTAAAGATGGTCAATGGAAAAATAATGCATTACACCACTTAAAATTTATTGCTGGAAAAACCAATGTACCATCCTCCGAATATTTATTAATTTCACAATTTTCCGCGATGCAGGCCAACATGACACCTCAAGAATTGAATTTTACTGTTACAGATTTTTTACATCAATATCAGCCAAAAGATTATGCTTTCTTACCAATGCTTGATGTGATGCAACGTTTAATTGACACAGGATTTAACGTATGGATAGTTTCAGGAAGCAATGCGTATTACTTGCTGAATTTAATAAAAAATATTGAACAAAACATTGAATATCAACCAAACAAAAATTACCATTTTGCCGCTATTAATATTATTGGCAATCAATCTAAATTAATGCCAAACGGTAAATTTTCTGTGGTTTATGACGATACTTTTGTAAAAAACAAACAACATAAATTATATATCGTAGATGGCTATGGAAAATTATTGGCGATAAAAAACTACATAAACACAAGAATTAAAAAACCTGTAATATTTTATGCTGGAAATAGTAGCGGTGATTTTTACGGAATGCGATATGTGCTACAACAACCAAAAACAATTGCCATAGCAGTGAATCCGATTGGAACGCTTAATATTTTATTAAAAAAATATCCACAAAAAATTTTAGTGGTAAATTGCCACAAAAAAACCCGCTGTTAGCGGGCTTTCCCTGAACAATTATTAAATTACTTCTTACCCTTATTACCCTTACTGCCTTTACTAATTTTACCTTCCCTAAACAGAACATGCTTACCAAACTTGCCTTTTTCAGCATCCCAAGCACGTGGATCAAACATCATTTTTTCAAGTTTACCTTTTTTCTCACCGACCACACCTTTAACTTTTTTGGTAGTAGTTTTGAAATAACCAGTCGGCTTACCATCTTTACCAACACCGGTTGAATTCATTCTAATTTTTACTCTATCAGATACCATACCCGTATATTCCTATTTATCTTTATCTTTTTGTTTACGTTTTTTGATATCAGCCAATACTGACTCAATACCCTTCTTATCAATGATACGCAACCCTTTAGCACTAACCCGCAAGGTTACATAACGTTTTTCGCTTTCTATCCAAAAACGCCGCACATGCAGGTTCGGCTCAAATCGGCGGCGAGTCTTGCGGTTAGAATGGGAAACATTATTCCCATATTGTGGACGCTTTCCGGTAACTTCACATACTTGACTCATAATAATTGTCTCAATATTTGTTCAAAAGATCTCGTTTTATAGCAAATTTGCTCACTGCAAGCAAGCAAATTCTGTTACTATATTCTAATGGTAAAACGAGTTTTAATTGCAGCAGGCGGTACCGGGGGACATATTTTCCCAGCTCTTACCATTGCTCGCCTACTGCAAAAAAACCACGTAGAAGTCGCCTGGCTAGGCGCCAAACGCGGCCTGGAAACCTCTATAATCCCGCAAACCAATATTCCGCTGCATACTATTTCAATTTCGAGCTTGCGTGGCAAAAAAGGCGTATTTCATCTGCTAACTGCACCATTTAGGCTATTAATCGCGCTGGGGCAATCTATCCGGATCATTCGCAAAACCAAGCCAGATGCAGTGCTCGGCATGGGCGGCTTTGCCAGCGGACCTGGTGGATTAGCAGCCTGGCTGCTGCGTAAAAGATTAATCATCCATGAACAAAATGCCATCCCCGGCATGACTAATAAAATCCTGGCACACGTAGCAAATAACGTATTCACCGGCTTCCCTAACCCAAAATTTACTTATTCAGGCAATCCGGTACGCGCAGATATAGCCGCATTACCACCACCACAAGAGCGCCTAACACAACATTCCGGCCCAATTCGCCTTTTGATTATTGGCGGCAGTCAAGGTTCGTTATCGTTTAACCAAACTGTGCCGCTTGCTATAGCGCAACTTCCAGCAGAAAAACGACCGGAAATCTGGCATCAAGCTGGCAAACGATATTTGGCTATAGCTGAACAGAATTATGAAAATACCAAAATCACAGCTAGAGTTGACGCGTTTATAACTGACATGGCAGAAGCTTACCAATGGGCAGATTTAGTCATCGCTCGAGCAGGCGCCTCCACAATTGCAGAATTAGCCGCCGTCGGTATCGCAGCTATCCTGATTCCTTATCCCTATGCTGTTGATGATCACCAAACTGCTAACGCCAATTTTTTGGTTGCCGCAAATGCCGCACGTTTACTGCCACATAAAGATTTCAACGCAAATAATTTAGCAAAAACTATAGCCGCCTTAACAGATCGCGCTATCTTACTAAACATGGCAGAAAACGGCAGACAACTCCGCAAACTCGACGCCGCTGAAATTGTATGTAAAGCATTAGATAAATTTGTCTAATGGAAATTTCTAATACAAGCAATTGGTTATAGATATAACCATATGATTTAATTGCTATTTCATCATTTTACTCACGTTGGCATTTTTCAAAAAAATATCCTATATATTTAGTACACAATAAACAATAGGTGAATATAATGTCGTTCCTAAAACAAGAACCTAAAACCGAACTCAAACTTGATGAAATTGGTGAATACCAACCTGTTAATGAATATAAAACACCAATAGAGCATGCCAAAAATATATTAGAAAATATACGTAAAGTAAATATTGAAAATATACCTGAATTATTAGAAAAAAGCCTGAAAAACCTGGAAAAAACACACAAACATTATAAGTCAATTGCTATAAAAATCACAGAACTCATAACCCAACCTAAGTATAAAAACATTCAACCATTTATATTCGCCATAATAGCTAATTATTCTCCACAAGAAACACGTACTATTTATCACACATATAAAGACAAGATATTAGAGTATCTTAACCAAGCATTCACGCTAGTGAAACAAAAAATGAAAAAACATCCGATGATGATAAAATAATTTTCTGCACAAAAATAGCTAAACTAAACCAACATGTTGGTTATTGTGCTTTTAAACACATGACTGCAGGTTATCTAAAAAATAAATTATTAACTGAAAAACTAAAGCAGATAGAGATGTTTATGCAAATATCAACAACTCTACATCACTCAAAAAATATCGAAAATACTATTAAAGAATGTTGTAACTACATACTTACACCAATCAAAAATGAAACAATCAAACAAAACTTAATTGAAGTTTGTAAAAAAATTTGGGGAACCTCATATGAGATGAGTAAAGATAAAAATATTAACAAAAAAACACGAAAATTGATCCTGGAAATAATAACAAATAAAAATACCAAAAATGATGATAAACTAAAATTTTTCACCATCATGACTAAATTAAACATTAACCTTAGCATCAAAATTTTAAAAAAAATTAAACGTAACCCAAACAAATATCAATGCGAAAAAATTCTACCAAAAATGCTGCTATCAATTATTAAAACCTGTATAGAAACAAACAATACACGTATAAAACAAAAATATAAAAAAGAATATAAAATTATGATGATTAAGAAAAAATTGTCAAGCGGCTCTTCAATAAAAGAAAACTTGAGCGTATTTTACAGATTGGTTGAATTATCACCAAAACAAGCATGCGAGTTTATTACAAACAAATCATTTGAAAATAAACTTAAGCAAGAAAAAATTTATTATGATGTAATAAAAAAAATCACTAATGAATTAACCAAAACATACAACTACAACAACTATTTTATAACTGGTTATTTTAAATCGGCTAAAGACTGTTTCGAATTACTACAAAAAGATAATGAAAAACAATGCCTCGAAAAAGCATTTAAATATTACAAGCTAACTATTTATGGTTTAAAAAAACTTGTAAGTAATTGTACAACAAAAGATCTTAAAAAAGGTTATTTTAAATCTAATGATGAAATATATAAATCCCGCAGTATTTGTGATTATAGCATGAAAACGCTCAAAAAATTTGATTTTGCATTCAACGCAATAGATAAATCTATATCAGATATTAAAATACACAAAAAAATAGATTGTAACTTATTTAATAAAATGGAAAACCTCAACAAACAAATTGAAAATATGATAAACAAAGTTAATATGGTTTTCACAAAAAAAATCGAAATTCCCACAAATAAGCCACATAATAACCAAAAAAATAACTTTAAACTTTAAACTTAGATAATCACGCCCCCGCCTAAACAAATTTCATCCTGATAAAAAACTACAGATTGTCCTGGCGTTACTGCCCATTGTGATTCGTCAAAAATTACGCGCGCTTCATCATTAATGCTGTCAATTACACACGCTTGATCTTTCTGGCGATAACGAGTTTTTGCTTTGCACTTTAATGGAACGCGAGGCACGCTGCCGCTAACCCAATCTAAGTTATTTGCTTGCAAACTATTTGAAAATAACAGCGGGTGATCGTGCCCTTGACCAACAATTAAAACATTATTTTTTAAATCTTTTTTTAATACATACCACGGCGCTTCATTGGTATCTTTGCGTCCACCAATTCCAATGCCTTGACGCTGCCCCAAAGTGTAATACATCAAACCATCATGTTTGCCAATCACTTCACCATCTGCAGTTTTAATTTCACCTGGCTTACTTGGTAAAAATTTATTTAAAAAATCTTTAAACTTGCGCTCTCCTATAAAACAAATTCCGACACTGTCTTTTTTTGCATGATTTCTAAAATTATTTTCCTGCGCAATTTTACGCACTTCATCCTTAGTTAAATCACCAATCGGAAATAAACTTTTAGCTAATTGATGCTGCTGCAATGTATATAAAAAATAACTTTGATCTTTATTCGAATCCATACCTTTTAACAATTGAAACTTTCCATCAATTTTGCGCTTACGCACAAAATGTCCAGTCGCAATATAATCAGCGCCAAGCTCTAACGCATATTCTAAAAAAGCTTTAAATTTGATTTCCTTGTTGCACAAAATATCCGGATTCGGCGTGCGACCAGCTTTATATTCTTCCAAAAAATAAGTAAACACACGATCCCAATATTCATCGGCGAAATTCATCGTATGTAATTTAATCCCAAGCAAACCGCAAACGCCCGCAGCATCAGTCAAATCACGACCCGCTTGACAACCTTTGGTTGCTTCAACATCCGGCTCTTCCCAATTATTCATGAACAAACCTTCAACCAAAAAACCTTGTTTTTGCAGCAACAAAGCCGCAACGGAAGAATCAACTCCGCCTGACATACCAACAATGACTTTAGATTTTTTACTCATTCAATATACCAACTTTATTGATACAAGACTCCTCGTGACATTCTGTTTTAAGCGCATCGAGCAAGGGTTGTTTGCAAACTTTTGAGGGGCAGGATGCCCCGAACAAAGCAACACATGGATGTGCCAGCTAATTTTTCCTAAGTTAGTTGGGGAAATTAGCTAGGAGCGTGTTTGCAAACAACCCTCCGAGTATGCACTTATCAGCTTACAAAATAGCACGTCAGTCCTATGATAATTAGCGGGTGATGGGAATCGAACCCACGTTATTAGCTTGGGAAGCTAAAGTTCTGCCATTGAACTACACCCGCATTTAATTTATTATGTTATTCCCTATCGCAGTAAAAATATATAAAATATCCCAAAATTGCAATGATAACAGCCTGGATCCCGCGGGCGAAGTGCGGCCGGTTGTCCTGTGGACAACCGCAGCGCACTGAGCAGCCGGCATGGATGCCGGACAGGCAAGATTACCATGGACGGCTGCTTGGTACAATCCAAGGCCGCGGGATGACAAGCGTGAGGATACAAAATGAGCTCAGAAACAAATCACCAAGTTTTAGCCCGTAAATATCGCCCCAGCTCCTTTGAGACATTGGTTGGTCAAGAGCATGTAGTCCGCGCATTAGTCAATGCCTTAGATAAATCGCGCTTACATCACGCTTATTTATTCACCGGCACTCGCGGGGTCGGCAAAACCACAATTGCACGCATTATTGCTAAATGTTTAAACTGCGAAACTGGGGTTAGTTCTAACCCATGTGGTAAATGCGATGCTTGCCAAGCTATTGATACTGGTAATTTTGTTGATTTAATTGAGGTCGACGCAGCATCAAGAACTAAAGTAGAAGATACTCGCGATTTATTAGACAATGTACAATACCTGCCAGCTCGCGGTAGATATAAAATTTACATTATCGACGAAGTACACATGTTATCAGGCCATAGTTTTAATGCTTTATTAAAAACTTTAGAAGAACCTCCCGCGCATGTAAAATTTTTACTCGCAACTACTGATCCACAAAAATTACCAGTAACCGTATTATCGCGTTGCCTGCAATTTCATCTTAAAAATTTATCACCAGAAAAAATCGCTGATTACTTGCAATTTGTTTTAGACCAGGAAAATGTTGCATACGAACAAGAAGCCTTGCATAGCATTGCGCGCGCGGCAAACGGCAGTATGCGCGATGCTTTAAGTCTGCTTGACCAGGCAATTGCATTTAGCCAAAGCAATATAACCGTTATTGATATAAATGCGATGCTTGGCACAGTTGATCAAAATTATATACAAAAAATATTGCATGCATTGGCAGAAAAAAATGCCAAAAAACTATTGGATATTGTTAATCAGCTAACTGAGTTAGCTACTGATTTTGGCAATGTTTTAGAAGAATTAATTTCATTTTTACATAAAATTGCAATTGCTCAGGCCATTCCAGAAATAGCCACTCCTGAAATCACAGAACTTTGCCAGCTATTCACTAAAGAAGATATTCAGCTTTATTATCAAATTGCATTAATCGGGCGGCGCGATCTTTCATTAGCTGCTGATGCAAAAAGCGGTTTTGAAATGATTTTGCTACGCATGCTGGCATTTTGTCCTGCAAGTTTAGTAAAACAATCACGTACCCAACAAACAAACATAGATCCCGCGGTCAACAAACCGGGCCGCGGGATGACAGGGGCAATGGATCCCGCGGTCAAGCCGCGGAATAACCAAACTATATCGCGAGATGATGCACACCAAAGTATAAATAACTGGGCTGACTTTATCACACAACTACAATTAACCGGCATGACTTATGCTTTAGCATCTAATTGTGTATTAAAAACTTTTGATAAAGATCAAATTGAACTATCTTTAAATAAAAAACATGCAGCTTTATTAAATAATAATTTAAAACAACGTTTACATGATGCAATCAAACAAAGACTCGACAACAAAATCAAGCTATCCATTAAGCTTGAAGATACCAAAGAAAAAACTCCGGCAGAACTCGCACAACATCAGGCTGATAACAAACACCAGGCTGCAGTTGAAACTATCTCACAAGATCCAAATGTTCAAGCCATGGTAGAACAATTTGGCGCAGTAATTCAGCCAAATTTAATTAACACAGAATAAAAAGCCCTTAAAACACCCTAAAATTTTTGGATATTAATAGATAATCGTCTATAATGACTCTGAAATTTAATCTTTAGAGGATAATAACTATGCCAGATATGCAAGAAATAATGAAAAAAGCACAAGAAATGCAAACCCACATGCAAAAAGCGCAAAAGGAAATCACTAATACTGTGGTTGAAGGCGTCGCAGGCGGAGGATTAGTTAAAGTTAAAATGAATGGTAACCATCGAACACTATCTGTATATATAGCTCCATCTTTGATGGATGAAGATGAAGAAACAATCGCTGATTTAGTCGCTGCAGCAATTAATGATGCTGCTGAAAAGATCGAAGGAGCCACCAAGAAAAAAATGATGGAAATTGCCAAGGAGATGAACCTCCCTGAAGATTTTGGCGGCAGTACTGGCGCATAATCGTCATTCTGATATCATATTGGAATGAACTTTAGTCCACTTACCAATAAGCTGATTGATGCTCTACGTTGCCTGCCTGGGGTTGGACCAAAAACAGCGCAACGTATGGCTTTTCACCTTTTAGATCGTGATCGCGAAAATGGCAAATATCTAGCTCAAACCATTAACCAAGCTATGCAGCAAGTGGGCTATTGTCAAACTTGCCGTACTTTTAGCGAAACTGATGCTTGCAAATTATGTGCTAACCCAGCTCGTGATTCGAGTTTATTATGTATTGTAGAAACTCCTGCTGATATCGTCGCTATTGAGCAAACTGCGGCATATCAAGGCCGATATTTTGTTTTAATGGGTCATTTATCGCCACTAGATGGAATCGGCCCAAATGAATTAGGTATGGAACAATTACAACGTTATCTACAAAAAAATCAAATCAAAGAAATTATTATAGCCACCAATCATACTGCCGAAGGTGAGGCCACTGCATATTATATTGTTGAATTAGCTAAGCCCCTTAACATCAAAATTTCGCGCATCGCTTATGGAGTACCGCTTGGCGGAGAACTTGAATATGTAGATAGCCGTACCATCGCCAGCGCATTACAAAACCGCACTAACTACGAAAATGAAAGAAATCCAGATTGAACTGCGCTCCATTCACGAAACCTGGAAAATAACTTACGAAAAAGCTACTCAGACACGCACCACTATCAAAAAAATTGCTCCGTATCACTTGTTAATCAAAGGTGAAACAAAAAAACACCGCTCTGCATTAGAGAATTGGCTAAAGAAAAAAGCACGTCGCCACCTCGGTCACTGGTTACGAGCCATTAGCTATGACCTGAATATCCCTTTTACCAACTTATCTATCCGCGGACAAAAAACCCGCTGGGGAAGCTGCTCGGAATATAAAGACATTAATTTAAACTATAAGTTATTATTTTTACCAGCAAACCTTGTAGATTATGTATTAGTACATGAACTATGCCACATTAAAGAACTAAACCACTCCAAAAAATTTTGGCAATTGGTCGAGAGTCATGATACAAATTATCGCAAACATCGTAAATTATTACATCAAGCTAATCAATATTTGCCAAAATATATATAGGAGCCAGATCTTTACTCATTACAAGTGCGTAGCTTTGTAATGAGTAAAGACCTGGCCCCATTTCTACTTAATTACTTTTATACCAGACCCGGAAGACGAACCATCATCTTCAACAACTTCCGGCTCTTCTGCCTCAAACACCATACCCTGACCATTTTCTTTGGCATAAATAGCTACAACTGCTTGAATTGGAATATAAATATCCCGCTTAACGCCAGAAAAACGCGCAGTAAAAGTGATGTATTTATCTTCAAGATGCAGATCCCGTACGATCCCCGGTGAAATATTAAAAACTATTTGCCCACTTTTATCGATATATTCTTGCGGCACTCTGGTTTTCGGATAATCTGCTTGCACCACTAAATATGGATTACATTCATTATCGACAATCCAGTCAAAAAAAGCGCGCACCAAATAAGGTTTTTGTGATGTCATCATATGCCAATCATCCCTGGAAATACATTCATTTATGAAGTTTCTTGTAACTCTCGTTCCATTTCAGTCAAACTAGCTTGAAAAGAATCGCGATTAAAAAGTTTATTCGCATAAGTCTGCAAGAATTTTAGATTTGCAGGTAAGGTAATTCCTAATTGAGGTAGACGCCACAAAATCGGTGCAATACAGCAATCAATCATAGAAAAATCTTCGCTCATAAAATATGGTGAATTATTAATAAGCGGCATAGCTTCATCAAAACTCTTTAATAAATTTTCACGCGCTTTTTCCTTGTCTTCCTCGGTAGCCGATGACTGAATTTGTTCAACCAGCGTATACCAATCTTGTTCGATTTGAAAAATCATTAAACGCGATCTAGCACGTGCAATCGGATATACTGGCAATAAAGGAGGATGCGGAAACCTTTCATCCAAATATTCCATGATAATACGTGATTTATACAAAGTTAAATCACGATCAATTAAAGTTGGTGTTGTACCACGAGGATTCTTTTCTAAAAACCCAGTCAAATCGTCGTGACGATCCACTTCAATAACATCAACCAAAATACCTTTTTCTGCTAATACAATCCTGGTACGATGACTATCTATGTCCGAAGCAGAATATAAAGTCATTACTGACCGTTTACTAGCAAGAGCCATATTTCACCTACCTTGAGCTTACGTGAAAAGCGATCTGCTTTGTTAAAAGCTCGCTCAAAATGCTCATTTATTTATATAAACTCCGCTTTTTCGCTCGCTTTTGTCGCGCATCTCATCTTTTCACGTAAGCTCTACTTTTTACATTATCGTTTAGAATATTGTGTTGCTTTACGCGCTTTATGCAAACCAACTTTTTTACGCTCAACTTGGCGCGCATCACGTGTCAAATAGCCAAAACTACGTAACACTCGACGAAAAGACCGTTCACCACCACTTTCGCCACCTTCACCACCTTCTTCCTCATCATATTGAACCAAAGCACGAGCAATACCCAGACGAATAGCACCTGCTTGACCCGAAGAACCGCCGCCCCGTACAGTCACGTTAATATCGAATTTATCAACCATGTTGACTGCTTCTAATGGCTGCAAAACAATCATACGTGCAGTTTCACGACCAAAATAATCATCTAAACTGCAAGTATTAATTGTTATTTGTCCTTTTCCAGACTTTATAAAAACACGGGCAGTAGAACTTTTGCGACGACCCGTACCATAATAGTATTTAATTTTCTTTTTTGCCATAATTTATTCCGTTTCGATGTTTAACATTTCAGGTTGCTGGGCTGTGTGCGGGTGCTCTGCTCCAGCATAAACTTTTAATTTCGCAAACATTTTACGACCCAATGGGCCTTTTGGCAGCATACCTTTTACAGCATGTTCAATAATAAACTCAGGCTTATTCTCCACTAAAGTTTCAAAATTAGCTGATTTTATTCCTCCCGGATAACCAGTATGCTTATAGTATACCTTGCCCGTTTTTTTGTTACCCGTAACATGTATTTTTTTCGCATTAATTACTATAACATAATCACCTAGGTCTTGATTAGGCGTATACATAACTTTATGCTTGCCTCTTAACCGCACTGCAATTGCCGCTGCTAAACGCCCCAAAACCTGATTCTCTGCGTCAACAAGATACCACTTGCATTTTGCATCCTCTGGTTTTATGAATTTGGTTGTCTTCATTTATTATGCTCCAATGCTACTTGAAAGAGCAGAAATTCTACAAGATAGCCAATAAATATACAAGCCTTTTCCTTCTATTTTCCTTCTATTTTTGCGCATATTATAGGGGTCATGTTTTTACTAATTACAAAATCATGTTTGAATGGGGCCGCGTCTTTACTTATTACAAAGCAACAAACAAGGCACTTGTAATAAGTAAAGACGCGGCCCCTATACCTACTTTTTTAATAAAAACTCACAAAAAACCTAAAAAAATAGTAAAAAAACGTAAAAAATAGGGTTTTTTGCAATAAAATTCTTCCAAATAATTGCTATTGTGATATCTTTATTATGTTTAGCTATTTTTTTAAAGCTAAATATTTTAGTTTTTTAATTAATATGAGGGATTCTACAATGGCCACTAGAAAGTCCACAAAGAAACGGAAAGCTACTAAAAAGAAAGTAGCAAAAAAAGTCACCCGAAAACCTGCTAAAAAGAGAGTAGCGAAGAAGGTGAAAAAAGTCAAAAAAGCCCCTAAAAAAAGAAAAGCAGCCAAAGCCAAAAAGAGAAAGGCAGCTCCTAAAAAAGCAGTCGTGAAAAAAGCAACTATGCCTAAAGTGAGAAAAACTCTCACCAAATCCGAAATCTGCAAAATCTTAGCAGAACATGCTGGCGTCACGAAAAAACAAGCTAAAGATATGTTAGATGCTTTACCAAAAGTTATCAAAGCACATCTCGCTGCTGGAGTTGACTTTAAACTTGACTTTGTCAAAATCACTAAGCTCTATAAAAAAGCGAAAAAAGCACGTAAAGGCATCAATCCTTTCACAGGAGAGGAAATGATGTTCAAAGCAAAACCAGCACACCACGTTGTGAAGGTAAGAGCTTTGAAAAAACTTAAAGAAATGGTTGGATAAATCTGATTCTTTAGTTTAAAACTAAGGCCATTAATTTATGATAAGTTAATGGCCTTTTTTCCATCTTCTGTGCATCCACAACCACTGATCAGGATGATCAAGTATCATTTTTTCAAGAAATTTATTGTAGTTTAACGTATTCTTAGCAATTGTTTGTTTAGAATCATCTCCTTCTTCCCAAGGAATTGGATCATAAAATCGTAAAACATGTTGATTATCTGATCTGCGATAGCTACAAGCCGGAATTACTGAAACCCCCGTATGTTGCGCTATCATAGCTAAACTTCGAAAAGTTCCAGCCTTTTCGCCAAAAAAATCTACCATAATTCCATCTTTAACCTTAATACTTGCATGCTGATCCATGACAAACAAAACCGCATTATTCTGGTCAAGCACCTCACATACCCGATGCAAGGAATTTTTCTTAGGAATAACCCGCAAACCCGCATCATAAAAACGCCTAAACAAAATTTTCTCAATAAATTTTGTAGTTATGTTTTTTCTAACCACATATATATGATTTTTATACTGAGTGAAATTTAACATACCAGCAATTGGAGCAAATTCCCAGCTACCAAAATGACCGGTTAAAATTAATACGCCTTTATGCTGTTCGGCTGCTTTTAATACTTTTTCGTAACCAATAACAACACCGCGCTTCTTGATAGCACTAGTTGATAAAAAACGCAGCATAATAGTTTCCCATAACATCTTTGCAATATGTCGATAGAATGCTTTTGCCAATATTTTTATTTCACTTTCGGTTAAATCCTGCTTAAAAACTTTGCGCATATTAGCCAAAACAATTTTTTTTCGATAAGGAAGGCAGTAAAAGAAAAAATTTCCCAGAAAGCCCGGTTTTAACTGTTTTACATACGCTTTGATGTTATGCATACTGTATACCTTAAAATGCTAATGCCAGTTTTAAATGGAACTCATGATTTTACAACCAGTTTGTTTTTGTAAAATCATGAGTAACCAAGCATCCTCATAGCTTTAAAAAAATACCAATCTTGCATGCGCGGTAGTTACCACAAAACTTAACTAAGTGCTTTTGTTAATTATTAACTTCGCCATCTGGCGCAACCTCAATAATTGCACCAATATTAATCCCAGCAAATGCACGTGAAATTATTAATGCAGAAGAAGAACGCGGTTGTTGTGGCTGACTACTAACATTGATACCATAACAATCATCCGCAATTTTTTCACAAGTTGCAATAGCTGGCACAACTTGTTCCTGTTGCGATTTAATGCTCATAATAATATCCAGGATACCAGAAGCCGCCAAAGTATGTCCAAAAGACCACTTAAAACCAGTTACCGGTAAACTATTTTCACCAAATATTGTTCTAATTGAATCGGCCTCAGTTGCATCAGAGTTAAGCAAACCATTTGCATGTGCGGTTATCATGCCAATATCTTGCGGTTGTTGTTGCGATGCAGCTAATGCTTTTAATATCACACGTTTTAATCCTTCACCATTAGCATCAATAGCTAAAACACCAGTAGCTTCACAAGTAACTGCTGTCCCTAAAATTTCTCCATAAATTTTAGCCCCTCTTTGTTCAGCAGATTCTAAACTTTCTAAAATTAAACTAGCCGCACCTTCTCCAAGTACCGTACCATCACGATTTGCAGCAAAAGATTTTATTCCATGGTTACTCAACAATCCCAATTTATCATAATAAATATGGGATTGCGGCTCTAAAGAAATCGTATAACCAACCACAACTGCGCGCTCAGCCTTGCCTGCTTGAATTGCATGCGCTGCTTCACAAACCGCCTGCATACCGGCAGAACTGTGAGTCATAATATTTTCATTTGGACCTTTAAAACCATTTTCAATTCCAATATAAGCAAGCACATTATTAGGCAAAGTCCCTAACAACCACATCGGATGTACTTCACTCCTAAGATTTTTCCCAAAAGTAATCATGCTATCATCTGATTTATCTAACAAAGGTAAAAAATCATATTGCTGACTATACATATTTCCTGGAGAACCAACATATACACCTGTAAAATCGTTAAATGCTTTGGAATCAGACAATTCATCACGATACGCAAGCAAATTACTGTGCGCTAACGCCTGCTGCGCAGCATGCAAACCAAACACATCATGGCGCCCAATAACTTTCAACAGTTTGCGGTTTGCAATTAAATCTCTTAATTTACACTCGCCAATTTTAGCTCCCAACTGACATTCTGTATCTTCAATATTCCACTCACAAACTTTATCGATACCACTTTTTCCTGTTTTAATCGCATTCCAAATAGTATCAACATCAAATCCCGTAGCCGCAATTGCACCGTAACCAGTAATAACAACACGATTTTGTTTTGTTAAACCAACCATTTTTAATCCGCCTTCTTAAATACGATGCAACTATTCGAGCCGCCGAAACCAAATGAATTTGATAATGCTGCTCGTATGGGTAAATCACGCACTCCATCAGTTACATAATCTAAATCACATTCAGGATCTGGGGTAGTCAAATTCATATTCATCGGAATTTTTCCATGATAAATACTCAATACGGTAAATACTCCCTCCAAACAACCAGCAGCTGAGATTAAATGACCAACTTGAGATTTATTAGAACTAACCGGAATTTTATATGCTCGATCACCAAATACATTTTTAATCGCATTGGTTTCTGATAAATCATTCATTTTAGTTGAAGTACCATGAGCATTAATATAATCGATGTCCTCGATAGATAAATTTGCATCTTTAAGCGCACCGCAAAGAGCCTGAATAGCGCCGTCACCAGAAGGATGCGAATCAGTAATACGGTAAGAACTTAATGAATTACCCTCTCCAGCAAGTTCCGCATAAATTTTAGCATTTCTCGCGCGAGCTTTATCCCAAGGCTCAAGCACCATGAAAGCTGCCCCTTCACCTAAAACAAATCCGCTACGTGTAAGATCAAACGGCCGGCTGGCATGCTTATAATTATCATTATCTTCTGCAAGAGCACCTAACAAACAAAAGCCGGATAAACCGGTTGGATTAATCATCGAATCATAACCACCAACTAACATATAATCCACATCACCGCGACGCAACACCGAAGCGGCAAGCCCCAAAGCCTGCCCACCTGATGCACAAGCAGTGTGCACTGAATTAACATAACCTTTGATATTAAAATAGCTGGTTAACACACCAATCGTTCCGTTTGTAGTGGTACGTATAAAACTTGGCACTGAAGAAAAATTTTCTGCTTTAGTAAAAATTTTTTTAACATCAATATCATTACCCGCGAAAACCTGCCGATATAAATTTTTAAAATCCTCAAAACCAACAAAGTTCTGACCGCTGCCGGCAACAAATCCCCAATTTTCTGCGGTTGCATTTTCCGGCTTAATTCCTGCATCATTAAATGCTTCAATTGCAGCAGCTAAAGCAAATTGACCGGATAAGCTAAGATAACGCAGTACTTTTTTATTATCACAATAATCTGCTATAGAAAAATTTTTTACTTCGGCCGCAATTTTGGTAGTAAAACCACTTGCATCAAATTTAGTTATCGGCGCTACAGCGTTTTTACCAGCAAGTAAATTTTGCCAACTTGTTGCAACATCATTTCCTAAAGGGGAAATTACACCCAACCCTGTAATAGCTATACGTTTATTGTTCAATCCCACCTCACATTTCTCTACATTTCTCTTTGAAAAATTAACTGCGCAACAAACACTCGCCTACCTTTAACCTTGCTGCAAAAACGAAACACATAATTACTTTCGTCATCATTGGATATCTTCATAATCGTTTCAATATCTGCGCCGGGATCAATAAAATCATATATTTTAATATTACGCATTAATTTTGCAGCAAATTGTTCGCGTTTTTTTGGGAAAAATTTATCGATATACCACTGTGCCAAACTAACATTATACTGAGATAACGCAGTTAAAGGCACTACCGGACGCAAACTAAAATGATCTTCAAAAAAAGGCTCGGTTTCGCGAATATGCTTATGCGCAATTATTTTATCATCTTGCTCACAAGATAAAATTTCATCATATTTAAAATCAAAAAATTTTTTATCGTCAATTTTATCGATTGTTTCTTCGCACTGATATAAATTTTTAGCAGAACTAATTTTAGTAAAATAATTTTTTGCTCTTTGCGGATCACGTAAATTACAAACTGGGATCAACGGCGCAACCGAATTAGTAATCGACAATATTTCTTTATCAGCAACCCGCGCAATCCCGTTAAAAGTTATCGCCTCATTTTCAATTGAAACAATATTAGCCTCAAGAATAATATCATCGCCCAAATAAGCATCATTTTTAAAATCAATTTGTTCAACCACTCCGCCAACCGGCTGATAAGTAAAATTATTATTTGACAATACCAACCAAGCAAAACACTGCCCTACTGCTTCACTAACAATTCCTGGCAAAATTGCAGGCTTTTCGTTCAAAGATTTCTTCACCAAATAAATATCTTTCGCAGTAATATGTTTAATACCAACAACCCGTTTATTTGGTTCAAGCGTAAGGATTTGGTCAACAAACTGAAAACTCATAATAATTATTTCGTGTCTTGTTGTTCTTGAGCTTTAGTAATTAATTTACAAATTGTTTCTACCGTAAATAAAGTAGGAATTTCAGCAGTTAACATACCAGATTTAAATTCAGATTCTGCAACCTCCGGCATATATTTTTTTAACGCACTAATACCTGCTTCCGTAAGAACACCGTTCGATTCAAATTCAGCTTCGCTGAGCGTGCCGCGCGCTTCTTTTTCAATTTGTCCACGAGGAATTTTGATGTTAAATTCTTTCTCTAAACGAAAAATAAGATCTAAAAAATCAATTGACTCTGCGCCAAGTTTTTTGACCAAACTGTCCTTTAAACCAACTTCTTCTTCATCAATTGCTAAAACATCAGCAACTATATTTTTAACCTGAGGGTAAACTTGTTCTACGTTCATAATTAACTCCTTAATTCATCTTAAATCCGCCATCGATATGGAGAATTTCACCATTGATGTAATCGGCATATTTTGATGCCAAAAATACCACTAAATAAGCAACTTCTTCAGCACGACCATATCTTTTAGCTAAAATCTTAGTTAAAATTTCCTGACCTGCTAAATTACGCACTTCCTCACTAATATCTGTTTCTATAACACCCGGAGCAACTGCGTTAACTGTGATGTTACGTTTTGCCAACTCTACCGCCAACGATTTAGTCATAGCATTAATTGCACCTTTGCTGGCAGCATAATTCGCCTGTCCCTGACCGCCTTTTTCCGCTGATACAGAACTTATATTAATAATTTTACCAAAACGCTGGCTCATCATATGTGGAATCACTTCCTGAATAACCTGCATCATACCAATTAAATTAGTATCAATAACATCTTTGATGTCATCATCAGACAAGCTCATCAGCAAACCGTCACGCACTATTCCGCTATTATTAACTAAAACATCTATGCGCCCATCTGTATCAATTATTTTTTTTACTACATCCGCAATTTGATCTTTTGCACAAACATCTGCTTGATAAGCATTAATGCTTAAATTATTTTGTTTAGCAAAAGTTTTAACTTCCTCAGCTGCTTTAACATTATTACGATAAACAAAATGTACTTTGGCTTTTTCCTGCGCTAATAATTCAGTTATCGCGCGGCCTATACCTCTACTACCACCAGTCACCAAAACAACTTTGTCGCTAAGACCGGAATCACTAAACAAACTTACCCCCATTATTCCCTATCCCACAATTGAATAACCAGCATCAACATAAATAGTTTGACCGCGAATCATCGCAGCTTCTGGCAAACATAATAAATAAACAGTATCAGCAACATCTTGCGGCAACAATTCTCTTCCAGCCAAAGAGTGTTCGCTAAATTGTTTTAATAAAAATTCCCGATTGGGAAAATATTTTAATGCATCTGTATCAACAACGCCGGCAGAAACCGCATTAACTGATATGCCATCAGGTGCTAACTCAACGCTCATAGATCTCACCAATGATTCCAAAGCAGCTTTTGATGCGCCAATAAAACCATAATTAGGTATAGCACGCTGCGAACCCAAACTGGATAAAGCGATTATTTTAGACCCTTGCCTCATTAACGCTTTTGCCTGCTGTGTAATCAGCACTAACGCTAACGCATTTGTTTCCAAACACCAGCGCCAATGCTTGACTTTCATTTTCATCGTTGGCTTTAATACTCCGCTAGCTGCGTTGCTAACTAAAATATCAAGTTTTTGAAAATGTTTAGTAAATTCAGCAAACATGTCTTTTACTGAAGTTTCATCAGCTACATTACATTGCAAAGCAATTGCCTTTCCGCCATCACTACACAATTCGTCACAAAGAGCAGCAGCCTCATCATGACTATTAAAATAATTAATTGCGATCGCACACCCGGATTTTGCTAACTTACGAGCTATCGCTGCACCAATACCGCGCGCACCACCAGTAATTAAAGCAACTTTATTAGATAACATATCACTCACATGGTTGTACAAAAATATCGCGAAATTTTAGCATGTCATGCCTTAATGAATCAAGGAAATCAAGAATATCAGAGCTTAATTTTTCGCTTAAAGATGCGGCGTTAATGAATGTTCTCATAAGATTCAAGATTAGAACACTGATATATACCCATTACACCTCAAGATGCCGGATTTACAAAAATCTACACTTTATTTCAATGTGCAAGCTCTGATACCTTCTGCGCCAATTCCGATGCAATTTTATTAACCAAACTTACATCTTGGCCCTCAACCATGACTCGCACAACAGGTTCGGTTCCAGATGATCGTAACAGAACTCTGCCAGTATCTTTTAATTTTTGCTGCGCAATTTTTTGCGCATTTTGCACTGCTTCTGCATTAACGCACGTTTTATCGGCAACTTTTACATTAATTAATTTTTGCGGCATCTTTTGCATACCGCTCTTAAGTTCATGTAAAGATTTATCTGAAATCACCATCGCTGTCAAAACTAACAATGCTGAAATAATCCCATCTCCAGTAGTTGTAGAATCTAGATGTATTATATGACCCGAAGACTCGCCACCAAGCATCCAATTTCGTTTTAATAATCCTTCCATAACATAACGATCACCTACTTTACTGCGAATAAACGGGATTTTTAATTGATTGAACGCTTGCTCCAAACCAAAATTACTCATCTCGGTTCCAACAACTCCACCTGTAAGCTTGCTGTTTTCATGTAAATATCTAGCAATAATAAAAATAATTTCGTCACCATCAACAATTTCACCTTTATGATCAACCATCATCAATCGATCACCATCTCCATCTAAAGCTATTCCAAAATCTGCCTGCTCCGCCAATACAACTTTTTGCAATCTTTTTAAATCGGTAGCTCCACAAAATTCGTTGATATTAAAACCATCAGGATTACCGCCAATCTCTAAGACTTCGGCTCCCAATTCATGAAATACTTTTGGCCCAATGTCATAATCAGCACCATTGGCACAATCAATAACTAGTCTTATTCCTCGTAAAGAAAGTTCGGCAGGAAAAACTTTTTTACAAAATTCTACATAACGAGTCGATGCATCATCAATACGTTTTACCTTGCCAATATTTCTTCCATCAATTGTTATTTCGGTCTCATCAATTTGTTGCTCAATTTGCAATTCAATTTCATCAGGTAATTTTTGACCATTCCCCAAAAAAAACTTAATTCCATTATCATAATAAGGGTTATGTGACGCACTAATTACAATACCCAATTGAGCGCGTAAATCCCGAGTCAAAAAAGCTACCGCTGGAGTTGGAATAGGTCCAAGCAAATAAATATTAGCACCTGCAGCAGATAAACCAGCTTCTAAAGCTGATTCAAACATATAACCAGAAACTCGAGTATCTTTACCGATTAAAACCCTACAATCATCTTTTTGGCAACACAAAACTTTGCCTGCAGCCCATCCAAGCTTCAGTACAAATTCAGGAGTAATAGGAAAACTGCCGACTCGACCACGAATTCCATCAGTACCAAAATATTTACGTTTTTTCTTTGTCATCTGTTTTTTCAGTTTCCGGAATTGTAGTTTGCTCTTCTTCCATCGTCCAATCACTAGGCGGTCTGGCTGGTTTTCCTGCCATAAGATCATCAATCTGATTAGAATCAA
>JASFHH010000022.1:0-27466 GCA_050123335.1 Gammaproteobacteria bacterium | reverse complement strand
AGAATCCAAATTAAAAGTGGTTCCAGCAAGTTCAAAAGCCTGTTGTTCTAAGCTCAATAAACGTTCGCCAATTTCATTGCTTTGTTGTTGTAAGGTTTCGGCGTCAATCAACACACCGTAACGTTCTATCCTTGATAAAATTTTAATTAACGGCATATCAATTTCAGTAAAAACTTTTTTGGTTTTTTCATTCGTATTTATTTTTGGCCATAAGTGTTGATGTAATTGCAAAGCTATATCTGCATCTTCAGCAGCGTAATTAGCTGCTTGTTCGATTGGTACCTGGTTAAATGGAATTTGTTTGGCGCCTGATCCTGCAATTTCTTCGTAACTAATATTTTTGTGGCCTAAATATTTTAATGCCAAAGCGTCCAAATTATGTCGACTGGTAGTATTGTCCAGCACATAAGATTCTAACATGGTGTCGTATGCTGCGCCTTGTAGATTAATATCATAGTTAGCCAGCACTTCCTGGTCATATTTTAAATTTTGGCCGACTTTTAATTTTTTGTTATCTTCGAAGATTGGTTTTAGTTTTTGTAAAACTTCTTCACGGTTAAGTTGTTTAGATGCGCCTGCATAATCATGTGCCAAAGGAATGTAGTATGCTTCGTGTGGTTTAACTGCAAATGATAGCCCGACAATTTCAGCTTTCATATAATTCAAATCGGTTGTTTCAGTGTCAAAAGCGATTAAATCAGATGTTTTTAAAATGTTTAATAAATTTTTAAAATCTTTTTCATTTAAAATAGTAAAATAATTTTTGTCTGATTTGGTTATTGCAACATTATTTTCTTCCGTTAATGTTTCAGCAAGCAAATTTTTGAATTCTAATTCTTTAAATAATTCAATTAATTTTTGTTTGTTTTTGGGTTGTGGAACTATGTCTGGTAAGTTTATTGGTAATTTAACCTCGCAATCAACGGTAATTAGGCGTTTAAATAGTGGTAAATTCTCAATGCTAATACGCAAATTTTCACCTACTTTTCCAGAAATTTCATCTGCATGCTTAATGATTTCATCCAATGATTCGTATTGTTCTAGCCATTTTACTGCAGTTTTTGGGCCGACTTTGGTAACGCCAGGAATGTTATCTGAAGTATCACCAATTAAAGTTAAGTAGTCGATAATTTGTGAAGGTGTTACACCAAATTTACTTTTTACGCCGTCGACATCCAAAATAGTTTTTGACATGGTGTTAATTAAAATCACATGTTCGTTAACTAATTGCGCTAAATCTTTGTCGCAAGTTGAAATTATAGTGTCAATTTTATGTTCTGAAGCTTCTTTTGCTAAAGTACCAATAACATCATCAGCTTCAACACCTTCAATAGCTAATAAAGGTAATCCCATAGCATGAATTATTTCATGTAAATATTTAATTTGGGAAATTAAATCATCCGGCATGGCGGGGCGATGCGCTTTATATTCGGGATAAAGTTCATGCCGAAAAGTTTTGCCTTTGGCGTCAAAAATTACTGCAATTTGTGATGGGCGGTAATCTTTGATCAGACGACGAATCATATTGATTACCCCAAAAATAGCACCGGTTGGCTGGCCTTTGGAATTAGTCAAAGGCGGCAGCGCATGGTAGGCGCGGTATAAATACGACGAACCGTCGATTAGGATTAATGGTGGTTTGTTTGTGGTCATATTTTTGCCTGTTTTTAAAATAGGTAACTTTAGAAAGTTATACCCATTTTGTAGTATTTCAAAATCGTGGAAGTACGTCATCCCGGCCCCGTCATCCCGCGGCTTGACCGCGGGATCCAGGTTGTTTTTGTTTGTTTTGTCCTGTTTTTTTGAGAAGTTATCCTGTTATAATTTAAAATTTTGATTTTACTTGGCTTTGTTTATAAAAATCAACCGTTTTATGTTATGATTTACATTTACGCGCTATTTTGCGAACAGACAAGCGTACACTCGGAGGGTTGTTTGCAAACACGCTCCTGAATGATTTTCCCAACTGTCTTGGGAAAAATCATTCGGCACATCCATGTATCGCTTCGTTCGGGGCATCCTGCCCCTCAAGAGTTTGCAAACAACCCTCTCTCGATACGCTGATGCAAAATAACGCGTAAGTTTGATGATTTAAAAGCTGATTTTTTGGAAATGTGAGGTGAATAGGTTTATGGTAATTAAAACTAAAGATCATAGGATTGTGTTGAAACCATATCTAGAAATTCCGTTGTGCGAAAGATGGTTATTTGATAATAAAAAAGCTATGGAAAGACTTAAACGAGGATTGAAACATGCGGCTGATGGACGTGTTACAGAAAAAGGCAGCTTTGTTAAATTTATTGATGATATAGATTAATGAGTAAAAACGTATTTCATATATATCAACCGCGAAAGCGTTTTGGGCAGAATTTTTTGCAGGATGAAGGAGTAATTGCGCAGATTGTCGCGGCGATTAATCCGCAAGAAGATGATTTGATGGTGGAAATTGGACCAGGATTGGGTGCGTTGACTTGTGAATTGTTACCTAGATTGCGAAAGTTGCACGTGATTGAATTTGATCGTGATTTGGTTCCGCAGTTAAAGCAACATTGTGCGGATTTGGGTGAGTTAATTGTGCATCAGGCTGATGTTTTAGAATTTAATTTTTCGTCGTTAATTACAACAGCCATGGATCCTGCGGTCAAGCCGCGGGATGACAAAATGAGAGATTCGCGGGATGACACGAAAGAGAAAAAATTACGTGTAGTTGGTAATTTACCGTATAACATTTCTTCGCCAATAATTTTTCATTTATTAAAATTTGCGCCGCTTATAAAAGACATGCATTTTATGCTGCAAAAGGAAGTGGTAGATCGTTTGAGCGCATCAGTTGGTACTAAAGCTTATGGGCGTTTAACCGTCATGGTGCAGTATTTTTGTGAAGTTGAAAAATTATTTGATGTGGAGCCAAATGCTTTTTATCCTAAGCCAAAAGTGACTTCAAGTTTTGTTAGATTAACCCCACATAAAAAATTACCTATGCAGGCAAAAGATTTTACTAAGTTTGCCGAAATAGTTAAAATTGCTTTTAATCAGCGCCGCAAAACTTTGCGTAATGCATTAAAATCAATAATAACAGCGGAAGGATTAGAAAAATTAGGTATTGATGCGAAATTACGTCCGGAGCAGCTGAGCGTGGCAGATTATGTTAAAATCAGCTCGGGACGGAGCTTTACATAATTTTTATGGGGCCGGGTCTTTACTAATTACAAAGCTACCGCACTTGTAATTAGTAAAGACCCGGCCCCTCCAAGTTGCTTTGTAATCATGTAAAGCTCCGTCCCTAAAGGATCTTGTTGAGAAAAAAGGAATAGGTTAAATGTCAACATATGCAATTGGTGATGTACAAGGTTGTTATGCAGAATTGTTATTACTGCTTGAAAAAATACAATTTGATCCAGCTAAAGATCGATTATGGTTTGTGGGTGATTTAGTAAATCGTGGGCCAAATTCGCTTGAAGTTTTGCGTTTTATCAAAAATCTTGGAGATAAATGCATTGTGGTTTTAGGTAATCATGATTTGCATTTGTTGGCGGTAGTTTTTGGTAGTCAAAAATATCATGATGAAGATACTTTTGTAGATGTTTTGGATGCGGATGATAAAGATGAGTTGTTGCATTGGTTAAGATCACAAAAACTTTGTCATTATGATGAAAAATTAAATTTTGTGATGACGCATGCAGGAATTCCGCCACAGTGGGATTTGGCAACGATGCAGCAATGTGCGCAAGAAGTAGAACAAATTTTACGAAGTGATAAACATGTAGAATTTTTTAAACATATGTACGGCAATCAGCCGGATTATTGGGATAGTGATTTATTAGGTTGGGATCGTTATCGTTATATTACTAATGCGCTTACTCGAATGCGTTATTGCGATAGAGAAGGGCGGCTTGATTTGACGGAAAAGGGCCCGCTTAGTAGTGCGCCTGTTGGTTTGATTCCTTGGTTTGAGATGTTAAATCCAAAAAATAAAAATTTTAATATTGTTTTTGGTCATTGGGCAGCATTAATGGGTAGCGCAACAGAAGCTTATGTTGCAAAAAATATTTTTGCAATTGATACGGGATGTTGTTGGGGGCGTAAATTAACTGCGCTGCAATTGGAAACGCAACGATTGTATAGTGTTGATGCAATAAATAAGTTATGATCTTTTCATTGCTTCGAAGAATTCATTATTGGTTTTCGTGGTTCGCAGACGATCATACAAAAATTCAATTGCGGCCAATTCGTCCATTGGTTGTAATAATTTACGCAAGATCCACATTTTTTGTAATTCATCCGCGCTGACCAAAAGTTCTTCACGACGTGTACCAGAGCGGTTAATGTTAATTGCAGGAAAGACGCGTTTTTCAGCAATTCTGCGATCCAAATGGATTTCCATATTACCAGTGCCTTTAAATTCTTCGTAGATAACTTCATCCATTTTGGAGCCGGTATCGATTAATGCTGTAGCTAAAATTGTTAAACTTCCTCCTTCTTCAATGTTACGTGCAGCACCAAAGAAACGTTTAGGACGATGTAGCGCATTTGCATCCACACCACCAGTTAGAACTTTACCGGAAACTGGTACTACAGTGTTATATGCGCGTGCTAAACGGGTAATTGAATCTAACAAAATTACCACATCGTGTTTGTGTTCCACTAGGCGTTTAGCTTTTTCAATAACCATTTCTGCAACTTGCACGTGGCGAGTTGCTGGTTCGTCAAAAGTACTGGCAATTACTTCTCCTTTAACTGAACGATCCATTTCGGTAACTTCTTCAGGACGTTCGTCGATTAATAACACCATTAAATGGCATTCTGGATGATTGCTTTCTATGGAGTGCGCAATATTTTGCAGCATCATAGTTTTACCAGCTTTTGGCGGTGAAACGATCAAGCCGCGTTGTCCTTTTCCAAAAGGCGCAACTAGATCAATAATTCTAGCGGTGATGTCTTCGGTGCTTCCATTGCCTCGCTGCATGACTAAGCGTTCATTGGCAAACAGAGGCGTGAGATTTTCAAATAAAATTTTATTTTTAGCGCTATCAGGATCATCATAATTAATCTTATCGACTTTTAATGTGGCAAAATAACGTTCTGCTTCTTTCGGCGGACGAATTTGTCCGGAAATGGTATCGCCGGTGCGTAAATTAAAGCGGCGAATTTGACTGGGTGATACGTAAATATCATCAGGTCCAGGTAAATACGAACCTTCGGCAGAACGTAAAAAACCGAAACCGTCAGGTAGGATTTCTAACACTCCTTCGCCGTAAATAGCTTCACCATTTAGTGCGTGTGCTTTTAGGATTGAGAAAATTAAATCCTGCTTGCGCTGACGCACATTTTCTAAGCCAATTTTGTTGGCCATTTCAGTTAATTCCGCAGGAGATTTACGTTTCAGCTCTTGTAAGTGGAAAGTTTCCTTTTTCTTATCAGTGGTTATTTTAGTGGTTTTTGCTTTAGGACGTGTTACAGCTGTTTTAGCTGCAGGTTTCCTCGTAATTTTATTCTCTGGCATATCTTTATGACTCTTATGTTAATTAAAAAACAGAAAAAACAAATCGGTAATTCCAATTTAATTAAGACTTATTTTAAGGGTACACGCGATAGCGCGCATTATTATAATAGCATTAATTTTTAAAAAATCAAAGTAATTATTCAGTCTTTTCCCAGGAATGCTCATTAACCTCAAGATTGACACGCTGAATAAATACGAATTAAATATTACTATCCAAAAAAGCGGTTAATTGTGTTTTGGATAACATTCCTACTTTTGAGGCAACAATTTCACCATTTTTTAGTAAAATAAGTGTTGGAATGCCTCTTACGCTATATTTTTTTGCAAGATCGGCATCTTCGTCAACGTTTACTTTAACAAATTTCACTTTTTCGTTATATTCATCTGCAACTTCATCTAATACAGGGGATAGCATGCGACAAGGGCCGCACCATTCTGCCCAAAAATCGACTAATACGGGAACATTTGATTGTAGCACTTCCGTGTCAAAATTAGCTTGACTGACAGCCATGACATTTTTACTCATAATTTTACCCCAATCTTAAAAAAAGAAAATGAATATAACAATCGATAATTTATCATAATTATTTCAAGTGAACGCCAGGAATGCAAGAAATTTTTGCTTTTTATATGGCGATTTCGTCCTTATTTTTGTCAATTTATGCACAAAATCATGAAATACAGATTGAAATGCTGGAGCAATGTGGGCAATCAGCATATAATTCACCTCTCAAATATAATTTATACCCATTGCGATTGGGTTTTCCGTTTTGCAGTGCGTCAGCTTGCATTTAGAATTGGACGTTCTGATTGAGCAAAAACGCAGGTGTAGCAGTTTCTACATCGAGTTTTTGCGAGTGAAGAACGTTCAATAATGAATGCAAGATGGCGTGCTGCAGAAGGGAAAATTCGATCGTGATGGGTATGTAATGAGGGGCTTATGCATATCATATTAGCGCTGATCTTTATTTTAGTGGCAGGCATTATTAATGGGTCATTCGCGTTGCCAACTAAACATGTTACTAATTGGAATTTTGAAAATATTTGGCTGCATTATGCGGTTTGGGCATTTATATTGTTGCCTTGGATTACTATTTTCGTTTTAACTCCGAATGTGATACAAATTTATGCGGCAACGCCATGGAGATATGTTTTAGTTATGATTCTTGGCGGAGTTTTATTTGGTGCCGGCCAAATTGGTTTTGCGTTTGCAATGAGCATGATTGGTATTGGAATTACATTTGTGATTTGTATTGGATTAAGTATTGGTTTAGGTTTTTTGTTGCCTTTAATTATTCAGCATAGTGATCAGGTTTTTACTCCTTTTGGTATTTTAACGATTTTCGGTGCTGTTTTAGCAGTAATTGGTTTGTGTGTTGCAACTTATGCAGGTGAGTTGCATCATCGTAATAAAAACACAGAAGAACAACAAGTAGAAAAATTTCATATGCGAAAATTTTATTATTTTGGGGTTTTATTGGCGATTACTGCTGGATTGTTTTCTGCTGGGCAGAATTTTTCGTTTTCGTTAACATCGCAAATGCAACAGACCGCATTAAATATGGGTGCTTCGACTTTAGGCGCGTCGGTTATTATGTGGCCGGGATTTTTGTTTTTTAGTTTTATACCGTATGCTGGATACATGCTGTATTTGCATTATAGAAATAACTCTTTTCAAAATTATTTGCGAAAAAATACCGGAAAATATTATTTATTTTCGATTATTATGGGCTTATGCTGGTTTGGTTCGTTAATTTTTTATAGCCGTGCGTCACAGCTTATTGGTTCTTTAGGACCAGTAATTGGTTGGCCGATGTTTATGGTTTTAGTTATTTTGACTTCAAATTTTATTGGTTGGCGGCATCGTGAGTGGGAAAATTGTTTGCCAAGAATTAGAAATATTTTATGGGTTGGGTTGTCATTGTTGATAGTTTCAGTGATTCTTTTGGGCGATACCTCAACATTGCATATTGGTTAAGAGGAGAAAAAAAGTGGTAGAATTATTTGGCGGTATTGAAGCAGGCGGCACCAAATTTGTTTGTGCGGTAGGAACAGCTTCAGGGAAAATTGACAAAAGAGTTACAATTCCTACGACTACACCTGAAGAGACTATTCCGCAAGTGATTAAATATTTTAAAGATATTCATTTTAATACTCCATTATCAGCAGTTGGTATAGCTTCATTTGGTCCAGTTGATCCTGATCCTATATCACCTCATTTTGGGCATATTACTTCAACGCCTAAGTTGGCTTGGACAAATTACAACATTCTGGGTGCAGTTAAAGATGCTTTTGGTGTGCCGGTTGGTTTTGATACAGATGTTAATGGAGCTGCGCTAGGTGAATATCGCTGGGGTGAGGCGCAAGGCTTAAATACTTTTATTTATATGACGGTTGGAACGGGAATCGGTGCTGGCGGTATGGTTAGCGGTAAAATGATTCATGGGCTGATTCACCCGGAAATGGGACATATGCGAATTCCACATGATAAAGATAAGGATCCATTTGAAGGAGTCTGCCCTTTTCATGGAGATTGTCTTGAGGGTTTGGCTACTGGTCCTGCAATGATGAAGCGCTGGAAGGTGGCAGAAGCTTTGGATTTGCCGGCTGATCATGAAGGATGGGAGTTGGAAGCGGATTATCTGGCAGCTGCATTGACTAATTGTATTTTGGTGTTATCACCACAAAAAATTATCATTGGTGGTGGAGTGATGAAGCAGCCAAATCTTTTATCGAAAATACACCCCAAAGTGATAGCTTTGCTGAATGGTTATATTAATCATTCTGCAATTTTAGAGGACATTGAAGAATATATTGTACTGCCTGGTTTAGGGGGTGATGCAGGTATTTGCGGAGCAATTGCGCTGGCTGAGAAGGAATTTAAAAATAGTTTGATTGCATCGTCGTGATCTATGTCGTAATTTATGGAGAAGTTACATGAACGCACAAGTTTTAAACGAAATCGGCAAGGTGTATGAGAGACCGTGGGGTACCTATAAAACTTTGGATATTGGTGATGGATATCAGGTTAAAATCATTGAGGTTAAGCCAGGGGGTCGTTTATCACTGCAGAAGCACTTTAAGCGTGCTGAGCATTGGGTGGTAATTAAAGGTAAACCAACAGTCACAGTAGGCTCAAAAACCGAGCAACTCGTTGTAAATCAAGGGGTTTTTATTCCAGTTACGACCATTCATCGTTTGGAGAATTTTACCGATCAACCTGCTGCTATTATTGAAGTTCAGGTCGGTTCATATCTGGGTGAAGATGATATTGAGCGTCTTGATGACGTTTATAATCGATAAAGGGGCCACGTCTTTACTTATTACAAACTAACTGTTTGATTTAATGATGTTTTTGCAGAGGCCGGGTCTTTACTTATTACAAGGTAATAAACTAAGTTCTTTGAAGGACGGAGCTTTACATGATTACAAAGCAACAAGCAAGGCACTTGTAATTATGTAAAGCTCCGTCCCGTCCAAATCCATTCAAATTTTCTGCCAATTTCGTATGCGTTAGATAATTAAATGGGCTATACTTAATTCGTATAGTTCCATGCAGAAGAGAGAGCTGTTTTATGGTAGAAAATAATGAAATGCAAGGGTTAGAGCTAAAAGAAGCGCTACCATCCATGGTTGTTAATGAAGGATCAGAAGTTACAGCCGTTGATTTGAATGATTATATTAATAATCCAACAGGTGAAGCGTTGCGGTTTACTGTTGAGCTAGTTGGTGGAGGTTCTTTGCCGGCTGGGATTAATTTTAGCGCTGATGGAATTTTAAGTGGTATTCCTCAAGCAGGTACTGCAAGACCTTTACCTTATGAGATTACTGTAGTTGCTTTTAATCCTAAAGTTGCTCCTCTGGTAATGCATTTTAAACTTACAATTTACGCAGCAGCAGGAAAAATAGATTACAACGATTTTAAAAGTTATTGGCAGAATTTTGCGGAAGGGTTGGCACTTCCAGATATAGAGCAATTATTAACTCGCGAAATAACCCCTTTAGATATTTATTATATGTTAGGGCGTTTCGCTACTTTGATTATTTGGAATGCGGATGATTTAACTCCGGCAACTAAAGGTGCGTTAATTGATATTCCGCACGCCAGCAAATTATTTAAAGTTTATGATTTTAGTAGTGCGATAGTTACTTCGCCTAGTGATTTGTACGACCCTAATCGTGGTTTGAAGGATGCAATTCAGACCGCTAAAGCAATGATTCGTGAAATTAAGCGGCGTAATTGGAATATTGAGTTAGCAGGTTATGACAAAATGGTGACGGCTGCCTGGGTTGAAGTACAGCATCTTAACAAAGCAACGCCAAGCAATCCGATTAAAGTATATAATTACGAGCCGTCTTTGTTTGATACAGAAGTTTTGGCGTTGAGTTCACCGCAACAACAGATTTAATTAACGAGGTAATATTATGGGTTCAAAATATAAGCATTATCAAAAACAATTTGAAGAGAACGTTAGGAATGTAAAGACAGATTTGAAGAACATCGGTATGCTTCAAAATGCTAGATATGTATTTAGCAAGAAAGATAACAGCAGAATCGAGGAGCTCGAGAGAGAGCTTAACGAAGCACGCAAAGAGATAATGCTTGGTCATAATCATAACCACGGAAAAGTTATTCGTCTACAGCAGGATTTGGAAAACGCCAAACAGAATGCTAGAGATAATGCAAAAAAAGGCCAGCAGTTTGATATTAAACACGTTATTAAAGTTTTTAAGGGTATTGGTGAGAGTTTGAAACAATATAATTCTATTGAAGAATTAAAGGAAGTGGAAAAAGAAGTTAGAAAGTTTGAGAAAAAAATTTATAAGTTTAGCGAAGACTTTGCTTCGAAGCGAAAAGCTCAGCTTATACTTAAGCGATTTTTTGATTTAAAGAATTTGAAAGAATCTGAGTATAGAAAACAAGTTGCAGCAGCTATAGCGCTGATGTACCAGTTTTGTAGAAAAACTCGTAATTATATAAAGTGTATGAAAATAAGAGATGCGTGGAAGCCAGTGACCATGCGTCATGGAAAAGCTAATATATTTAAGATTGCGAATCCAATTGAGGCTGTTCGTACCGGCGATTTTGCATTTCTTGTACCGTTTATGGGCGGTAAAGAGCCATTAATGGTTAGGCAAACTGTGGATAAGCATGGTCAAAAAGTTTTTGAATTTGATCGTAATTTTGCGACTAGAATAAAAGGTGTTAAGTTACATATAGTTGTTGATCAATTTTGTGATTATTTTAAGGACGAAATTAACAAAGGTTGTTATATGAAATTTGATTTTAGGGATAAAAGAGATTTATTTAATATATGTGAAGAATTGGCTAAACGTAATGTAAAGTTGAATTTAGAAAAAACAGATTTGCCGGAGAAAGATAAATATAGATTGGTAAGAATTTATATAAGAAATCTTAAGAAAGGAGGTTTTAAAACGCGTTTTAATCCGAAAACAAAGAAGCAAGAAGATTTTATTAGTAGAAGTGAGTTAAGAAAAGCGCGCGTAAAGGTGAGGATTACTCCGAAGTTACAAGAATATATTTGGGACAAGGAGAAAGTGCGGATTTCAGGCGGTCAAGAATTGACGCTTAAGCAAAAACACTCATCGATGGCTCAAATTACGATGCCGGATTATGTTAATAATCCTACTGTCTCCTCAGGGCATTAATAATTAATAATATCGCATTTCTTATAGCATCAGACTTGTGCAAAAAGATGACTTGCCAACAATTAAGAAATTGTGTAAGGTGAGGCTTTTTAATTGTCAATATAAAATAGGCTGGTCATGGAACAAGTTATTCTAATTTTTCATGTTGTATTTGCAGTGGCTTTAATTGGCCTCGTATTGTTACAAAAGGGTAAAGGAGCCAGTATGGGTGCTGCTTTTGGTAGTGGCGCCTCACAAACCGTCTTTGGTAGTCGCGGTTCTATTGGTTTTTTAATGAAGCTTACTTTACTATTTGCTGCTTTGTTTTTTGCTACTAGCATTTGGTTAACTTATCTTGCAGCACATCGTGCCAAGGAGAGCCCATCACAAGGTTTATTGAGCCAGGTTAAGCAGATATCACAAAGTACTAACAAAAAACCAGCTGTAAAAGTCAAATCTAAAGTCGTGATTAAAAAAAATGCCAGGAAAAAAGGTAAGCGGTAAATAAAGTACATTGTTTTTTTCCGAACGCCGAAGTGGTGAAACTGGTAGACACGCCATCTTGAGGGGGTGGTGGCGAAAGCCGTGTCGGTTCGAGTCCGACCTTCGGCACCATCGTGGGTGTCAAGTCTAGACTTGAGACTTGACATGGGCTTCAAGTCTCAAGTCTAGACTTGACACCCTATGGAGGTTTTGATGTTAGCTAAAATTCTTGTTTTGCTTTTGGCGGCTTTTTTCATATGGTGGATCATTCGTTATTTCAAGTTAAATTACAATGCATTTTCTGCTAAAAATCTAAATCGTAGTTTTTTTACCATGGGAATTTTAGCGCTGATTTTAATCGTATTTATTTATCTGTGTGTGCTTTTTATTAGGATGTAGTAAGTTTTGTCATCCCGCGGTCAGCCAGCTGAGCCGCGGAATGACGGATAGCTATTACGCTATAGTTTCCGGCAGCCAGTGAGTTTTATTTTTTGCAGCTTTAACTTTATCCATTTGTTCAATCATTCTGAAAGCTTCAAAGCCGATAATTAGTGCTTCTATCTCGCGGGCTGCTTTTAGTTCAGGATCAATAAACGTGCCTTTGGGTCGATTGGCTACGGCTTCGCAAATAGTAGAAGCACGGAAACCTTTCATATTGGCAAGGTTGAAGATGGTTGATGATTCCATCTCAAAGTTATATACATTCATGGCTGCCATTTGATCTGGTAAATCAGGGTTTTTCACATGAATTCCAGGGATCTTGCGTCCTTGAGCGCCATAGAATCCTGAAGCTGTAGCAGTTAAGCCGACATGATATGGGATTTTTTGTTGTTCTGCAGCCATCATTAAAGCCATGATGACTTCGTGATGGGCAATAGCTGGATAACCTTCGTGTACGAAATAAGTTGATGTGTCTTCTAAACGAACTGCGCCGCTGGAGATTATCATATCTCCAAGGTTGATTTGCTCTTGTAAGCTGCCGCAAGTGCCCACACGAATAAATGTAGGGTTTTTGGTCACATGAAATACTTCAATCATACCGATTTCAATACATCCAGGACCCATGCCGGTGGACATTACTGAAATAGGTGTTCCTTTGTATTCGCCGGTGAAAGTTCGATATTCGCGATTATGTTGTTCAACGGTAATATTATCTAATAAAGCAGCTGCTTTTTCAGCGCGTTTAGCTTCGCCAACTAAGATAATATATTCAGCTAATTCGCCGGGGGCTAGGGCAATATGATATTGTCTGCCGGTTGCGTCGCTTACGACATCAGCGTTTTGAATTTGCTCAGTTTTCATTGTTGTGTCTCCCATGTAGGAAATGCTCCCGTATTATAGCACAAATTTTTCTAAACATTAGGCTAAAAAAACTTTATACTGATAAAAAGAGTAGTTATGGAGAATTACATGCTGCAAGTATTAGCTGATTTTTGGCATTTGTGCTGCGCGGTTGGTAAACGCTGTATTGTAGATCGGTTAGCAGGAGCGGCAGCATCTTTAACTTTTACTACTTTATTGGCTTTGGTACCGTTAATTACGATTTGTATCGCAATTTTTTCTGCTTTTCCAATTTCGCATGCTATTGGTAATAACGTTTCACAATTTATTTATCAGAATTTTTTGCCTACTTTTGGTAAAGTGGTCCAAAAATATCTACAGGATTTTGTAGTGCAGGCAGGTCGATTATCTTTTCTTGGGATTATTGCTTTAGTTGTAACTGCAATTTTAATGATGTTAACAGTTGAACAAACATTTAATCAAATTTGGAAAGTTAGATATCGAAGATTAGAATTAAAATCTTTATTAGTTTATTGGGCAGTATTAAGTTTGGCACCAATTTTTATTGGATTAAGTATTGCAGCTACTTCCTATGTTATTTCTTTGCCATTAGTTGTCGGAGCAGTAGCAAAACTTGGAATGAAAACAATTTTATTGCACAGCGCACCATGGATTTTTACCATATTGGTTTTGTGGTTGTTATATGTAATTGTGCCAAATTGTAAAGTTCCGATACGTTATGGTTTGGTCGGCGCAATAATTGCAACGCTTCTATTTCAAATGGTTAAAACGGGATTTATAATTTATATTAATCGTTTTGCAACTTATGGTTTTATTTATGGCGCTGTAGCAATTATACCAATTTTTTTATTGTGGGTTTATTTGTTGTGGTTGGTGGTGTTGTTTGGAGCTTTAATTACAAATGTTTTAACAGTATATTCTTATAGTGGAAGAGCAGGAAGGTTTGATGGGTTTACTCATGCTTTTTTGTGGTTGGGTTATTTGTGGCGCGCGCAGCAACAAGGTAAAAGCATGTCACTAAAGCAATTAGCTAACACTTTGCGTGGGCATTATAAAATTGATATTTATTTGCAGTTGCGAGCTTTGTTAAAGGCTGGATTTATTTCGATTACTGAGAATAATCGCTATATTTTATCACGTGATTTTTCTAAAACCACTTTAGCAGATTTGTATCAAGCTTTGCCTTGGAAGTTGCCGCATGTAAAAGCCCATAGATTATTTTCAGAGAAAATGCAGCAGGTTTTACAGGATGCGGATAAATCGGCAAATGAAAAACTTAATGTTCCGTTAAGCGAACTATATTAGTATCTTAGATGGTCGGAGTTTCACATAATTACAAAGCAACAGGCAGGGCATTGTAATTATGTGAAGCTCGCGACCCGTCAAATTGGCAGGGCATTGTAATTATGTATTAGTCTGCAAGAAATTTATTAATTCGTCATTTTTAATTTGTGTTACGTTGGTATCTGTACGAGATTTATATTCGATCGTGCCATTATCTAAACCTTTTTCGCCAATAACTAAACGATGTGGAATACCAATTAGTTCCATGTCAGCAAACATTGCGCCAGGGCGTTCGGTGCGATCATCAAATAAAACTTCAAAGCCTGCTTTGGTTAGTTTTTGGTAAAGTGATTCCGCAGCTATTTTTACGCGTTCGGATTTATTCATAGCAATTGGAACAATCGCAATTTGAAATGGTGCTATAATTTCCGGCCAAGTAATTCCTTTATCATCATGATGTTGTTCAATTGTTGCAGCAACTGTTCTGGAAATGCCGATGCCATAGCATCCCATTAGCATTGGGATTGCTTGGCCTTGTTCATCCAATACAGTAGCCTTCATTGATTTGGAATATTTATCCCCAAGTTGAAAAATTTGTCCAACTTCGATGCCGCGTGCTAATTTTAATTTGCCTTTGCCGTCAGGACTTGGGTCGCCTTCTTTTACGTTGCCGTTATTAATCATTTCAACATTGGCAGCAAAGTCGCTGGTATCACTGTATGCAATTGCATCTTCACCAGATTCGGCAATTACTTGAAATTCTTGTGATATGTTGCCGCCCATTTGTCCGGTAGAGGCGATTACTGCGCGAAAGTTTAGACCCAATCGGGTGAAGATTTTGTTGTAAGTCTCATACATTAAATCGTAAGTTTTTTGTAAACATTCTTTAGTTAAGTGAAAAGAATATGAGTCTTTCATCAAAAATTCACGGCCGCGCATTACGCCAAAACGTGGGCGAATTTCATCACGAAATTTAGTTTGAATTTGGTATAAGTTAATTGGCAATTGTTTGTAACTATGCAATTCGTGTCGTGCAATTTCGGTGATTACTTCTTCATGAGTTGGACCATAACAAAATTCGTGTTCGTGCCGATCAGTAATCCTTAATAACTCTTTACCGTATTGTTCCCAACGTTCGGATTCTTTCCATAATTCAGCAGGAATCATTGTAGGCAGCAATAATTCTTGCGCACCAGATGCGTCCATTTCTTCGCGCACAATGTTTTCCACTTTGCGTAGCACGCGCCAACCAAGCGGCAGCCAGGAATAAATTCCTGCGCTTAATTTGCGGATCATGCCGGCACGTAACATTAATTTGTGGCTGATAAGTTCAGCATCTGTTGGTGTTTCTTTGAGTGTTGCTAGTAGATATTTGCTTGTTCGCATGGACTTTGCCTCTGATTTAGATTCCTTAAGGGACGGAGCTTTACATGATTACAAAGCAACTTGGAGGGGGCCGGGTCTTTACTAATTACAAGCGCGGTAGCTTTGTAATTAATAAAGACCCGGCCCCATAAAAATTATGTAAAGCTCGCGTCCCGCCAACATCCCATACATTTTATAGAATGCACTTGGTTAATGCAAACTTTACGTTTTCGTTAGTTTGTTTTGGATGGTCGATTACATCTGAAATGATGAAACGAATTGTCATACGGTGACGGCCAGCGCTAATTTCAGGATAGAGCATAGCTTTTTTTGGTAGGGTAACACGAATTAGTTGATATGGTAATTGTGGATCCAAAGTTTCATGGTAGAAGCCTTGTTCTGCAGAGCGATCATGTGCTTTTGAGCTATTTCTAATAATATTTAATAGGAGATTTATTGCTTGATGAATTTCAACCAGTTCAACTAGCCAGGTATCGATTTGGATTCGATGGGATTCGAAAGGATGATTGAGCCAATAGAAATAACCAGGATTGTCTATGCAGCCGTCACCGCCAGGACTAAGTAAACTTTGGCGTATTGTAGTTAAAAACTCATTAGCGCGTAAGTTTTGTGCTATTTTTCCTTGAGTAGTGATGAGATTATTTTTGTGCTGTTTTAATTGGGTAAGAGTAGCATTTAATGTAGCTTGATTAACTTTGGGATCAGCAAGTAGGCGAGATAAAACTGTAATATGGCGATCAAACTCTTTGCTTAATTTAGTTTTGAAATCCGGCCGATCTAAAATGTTAATTATATCGACCATTAATCTAATGATTAAGCGTGTAGTTTGAAGTGAATTTGGTTGGGCAATAAGGGCGTCCAGCTGTTGTAATACATGTTCAAGTCTAAGGCTTGTGCGGACTAGTTCGTTTAACGGTTGTTCGTAGGTAATTGATTCCATTATCCATAAATATTACCTGAGTCTTATCTATCAAACAAGGATATTATATACTATAATTGTACCAATAACATGGAGGAGATTGTTATGAATGCATTAGTTATTATCATCGTTATAGCAGTAGTTTTACTATTTGGTATTGTTGCGATTTATAATGCGCTGATTCGGCTGATAGAAGCTGTGCGTAACAACAAGAAACAAATTGATATTCAGCTTGATCGCCGTTATAAAGTTTTTGAATCATTGATTAACGTAGTAAAGAAATATATGAATTATGAACAGACCACTTTAAAGGATGTGGTAAAGCTCAGGGGCCAAGCGCAACAAGCAGTTGCTAAAGGCGACACCAAGGGACAAATCGAAGCAGAAAATGCTATTTCAAAAATAGCTTCTGGAATTAATTTAGTATTTGAGCGATATCCGGATTTGAAGGCGGATAAAAATGCGTTGCAATTGCAAGAAGAAATTGTGAATACTGAAAATAAATTAGCTTATTCTAAGCAAGCTTATAATGATAGCATCGAAAAATATAATGCTACTAAAAAATCATTTTTCCAAAGCATTGTAGTTGGTTTGTTTAAAGGTAGGCTTGATTTTGATTTTCCTTACTGGAGTTTAAGTGAAGAACAAATTAAAACGCAGGAAGATTATAAAGTCGAGTTGTAATTAATTCTTTGTCATCCCCGCGAAAGCGGGGATCCAGTAAAAAACAGCCTGGATCCCGGATCAACTGACTGGGTCCGGGATGACAGGTCATAACTATGAACCAAAAAAATTACATGCAATTTAAGGCTGCAGATTGGCGCGCAACTTTAGCTGAAAACCAACGTAAAACTTTTGGTGTAATCGCAGTGTTTATGCTGATTTATATTATTGTTGGTTTAATTGTTGATATGTATATTCATGGTGGATTTATTGCGGGCAATTTTGGGCGTGTTTTTGTAGCACTTGTTAGCTTTCAAGTTACTCCTTGGGCGACAATTACCATGTTGATTGTCGCCGCTATTTCGTTATTAGTTACTTTTGCGTTGCATGATCGATTAATGTTGTTGGGAACTAATAGTCGTGAAATTACGCCAAAAACTGCGCAAAATTTAGCGGAACAACAATTATATAATGTAGTTGAGGAGATGAAAATTGCTGCAGGCATGCGTTATATGCCAAAGGTATATTTGATTGAAGCTGATTATATGAATGCATTTGCCAGTGGTTATAGTGAGAAATCTGCTTTAATTGCTATTACACGCGGATTATTGCAAAAATTAGATCGTGATGAATTGGCTGCAGTAATGGCGCATGAATTAAGTCATATTCGTCATGGTGATATCAAGTTGACTTTAACCGCTTCAGTGTTGAGTAGTTTAATGTTAATTGTGGTTGATATATTGTTTTATAACGTAATTTTTGGTGGAAGTCGCAGACGGCAGGGTGGCGATAATAGATTTTTAATGATAATCATTTTGTTGCGTTATTTGTTACCGGTTATTACGGTATTATTAATGTTATTTTTAAGCCGTACGCGTGAATATATGGCAGATGCTGGTAGTGTGGAATTAATGCGGGATAATACTCCGTTAGGGCGAGCATTATTGAAAATAAATCAAGATCATCAGGATAATTTAGATACATATAAGCAAGAATATGGTCAAACCAAGCATGAGGATATTCGGCGTGCTGCTTATATTTTTGATCCAATTTCAATCAAAGCTGATCCAATAGTTTCTTTTACCAGCTTGTTTTCTACCCATCCGTCGATTCCTTCACGCTTGCGTAAATTGGGGTTTCGGAAGCAGTAGGTCTGGTTTTTATCAAAATCTTGCGCTAAAATTAAATTATGGAAATATCTTTGTTATTTCAAATTTTGGTAGCGTTTGCTCTTGGGGCAATTATTGGTTTAGAGCGGGATTTTCATGGCAGCCCGGCAGGTGTTAGAACTTATGCGGCGGTTTGTCTTGGTGCTTGTGTGTTTGGTTTGATTTCTACCCATGCTCAGGGAGCGCATTATTATCAAAGTTTTGCAGATCCAACCCGAATTGCAGCACAAATTGTCACAGGGGTTGGTTTTTTAGGTGCGGGAGTGATTTTTCGTAGCGGCATGACGATGATTGGCTTGACAACGGCTGCTACAATTTGGGCTACAGCAGCTGTAGGTTTAGCTGTAGCGTTTAAATTATATAGTGTATCAGTTGTTGCGACGATTTTAATTATTATTATTTTGTCGCTTAATGAATTACCTTTATGGGAGAATTTTAAGAATAACATTAAAAAACGAAGAATTGACTAAATGAAATCTAAAGAATAATAATTATGAGTATATTAAACAATTACATAACTTATCAGAATGTAGCTAGTGCATTGCAGTGTCATCATGCTGCGATATTTCCAGCAGAATTTCATGGTTATATGTGCGGAATTATTTGCGGTGGTAATTATACTGAAAATGAAGCAGGTTTTCGTGTCGTATTGGGTATGCTGCAGGATGAGAATTTTAATTCTAAAGAAGCTAAAGCGGTTGCGGCAGAATTAATGTTAAATACTTTTCATCAATTACATGATGTTAATTGTGATTTTAAGTTATTGCTGCCAGATGATGAAGAGTCGATTAATTTGCGTAGTCATGCGTTGGCAGTATGGTGTCAAAATTTCTTAGGTGGATTAGGGTTATCGGGAATTGATAGCGAAAAGATATATCAGCGGGAGATTAATGAGGCAATATTAGATATTGCAGAAATCGCAAAGCTAAAATATAGCGATTTATTAGATCAGGACAATGAAGAACAAGAGATGGAATTAATGGAACTGATCGAGTATGTTCGAGTTGCAGTATTGCTGATTTATACCGAAAGTATGGGTCAGAATGATCAATCAATAAATGTGCGGCATTAAGAGGCGATTATGATCTTTTGGGTAGCGTTTTTTCTCCTCCGGGCACATCCTTGTGCCACGCGCTTCCAATCCATGGGCGCGAGTCGTCGAAAAAAGCCACCCAAAAGCTCATATAATTACTAAAATTTAGAATATGATTACCAAACAGGAATTTTCAGATAGACGTAAACAATTGTTTGCAAAAATGCGGCCACATAGTGTTGCAGTGATTTTTGCGGCTCCTCAGTATTTTCGTAATGGTAATGTTACATTTCCATATCGTCAAAACAGTGATTTTTATTATTTAACTGGATTTACTGAACCTAATGCAGTTGCAGTTTTTATTAAATCAACATCAGCAGAACAATATGTGCTATTCAGTCAGCCAAAGGATTTGGTTAAAGAGCAATGGTGCGGTTTTCGTGTTGGTCAGGAAAAAGCTATCGAAGCATATGGAGTTGATCAAGCGTATTCAATTGATGAAATAGATAAACATATGCAGCAATTGCTACAAGATGTACAGGCGGTATATTATCAATTTAACCATCCATTGCGAGATAATGAGCTGATAGATAAGTGGTTAGGTCAAAGAAATAAGGGACCGTGGAATATTAATTCGGATAGTATAATTCATGAAATGCGTTTAATTAAAAGTCCAGCAGAAATTAAGTTGTTGAAACAAGCTGCAGAAATTACTGCACATGCACATTTAAAAGTTATGCGTCAATGTAAGCCTAAAATGTATGAATATGAATTGCTGGGAAAATTGTTGCATGAATATTATACGCATGGCGCGCAAGCGGCAGCGTTTCCTCCAATTGTAGCAAGCGGTGACAATAGTTGTGTTTTGCATTATGAAGAAAATAATCGGCAAATTCGTGATGATGATTTAGTGTTGGTTGATGCCGGATGTGAATATCAATATTATGCAGCAGATGTTGCGCGTACTTTTCCAGCGAATGGTAAATTTACTCGCGAACAAGCGCTAATTTATGAAATTGTATTGTTAGCACAACAAAAGGTTATAGAACAAATTAGACCGGGCAGTAATTGGTATGATGGACAGAAGGTCGCTGCGCGAACTATTACAGAAGGTTTGTGTGATCTTGGAATTTTGCGCGGCAATGTTGATGAATTAATTGAGCAACAAGCATATAAACCTTTTTATATGCACAAAGTTAGTCATTGGTTGGGGCTGGATGCTCATGATGTTGGTGCATTTAAAATTGACGATCAAGAAAGACAGTTGCAGCCTGGAATGGTTTTAACTGTTGAGCCAGGAATTTATATTTTACCCAATATGAAAGATGTTGACAAAAAATGGTGGGGGATTGGTGTTCGTATAGAAGATGATTTGCTGGTGACAGAAGATGGGCATGAGGTTTTAACTAATGCGGCACCGAAAACTATTGAGGAGATTGAAGAAATTTTATGAGTGTTTGAGCTTGTTTTTTTGTGATCAAACTGTTGTGACCAAATAAATCATCTTTTTTAGATAAATTTTTTAGTTAAAAAGGTTGATATGCCTTTTTCTTACTGTTATAATGCTTTTAAATATCTAAAATAGATATGATATTAAGGTAATAGCGATGAGATTATCAGAATATATTGAAAAATTAGCTGCCAGGGGGCGATGTACTTTTACCATAGACGAAGCCCAAGAGGAACTAGGCAAAAGTAGAGCTGCAATAGTTTTATCCATTGAGCATTTAAGAAAGCAAAAGAAAGTAGCAAGTCCTGCAAGGGGTTTTTATACTATTGTAATGCCGGAATATCGTATATATGAATGCTTGCCGGCAGAATATTTTATTCCTTATTTGATGGAATATTGGCAAATACAGTATTATGCTTGTTTGGTTACTGCAGCCTCATATCTTGGCGCATCTCACCAGCAACCGCAAATTTTCCAAGTTATGATTGAACAATATCGCAAGCCGATTGTTTGCGGTAAGGTAAAAGTAGAATTTATAGCTAATAAATATTTAGGGTTATATCCAACTCAGAAATTTGCTACTCAACGTAGTGAACTAATTATTTCAACCCCTGAAACCACCGCTGTGGATATAGTTAATTATCCCGAACAGTGTGGAGGATTAAATCGAATCGCGACACTATTGGATGAGTTGCGAGAGAATATAAGAGTTGAAGAATTATCAGAATTGCTTAATGTTGCGCCACATCTTTATTGGAAGCAGCGATTAGGCTATATCTTGGATAAACTCGGAGCCGAAGAATTAGCACAGGCGATACTGCAGCATTTGCAGCAAATAAAACGGGTTGATTACATCTCTTTGGATCCATCTAATAAGATTCAAGCAAATAATATCCATCTTAGAAATGAGAAATGGAAAATAATTGAAAACAGCAACTTTGAGAGTGATTTATGATTACAAAATTTCACTTGGATGAATGGCGTCAATTACAAGCACCGTGGATACGTATAAACCAGATAGAGCAAGACTTAATAATTAGCCGTGCTTTAGTTAATTTGTATAACAACCAAAAAGTTAAAAATAACTTGGTTTTTCGTGGTGGCACATGTCTAAATAAACTAATGCTAGATAAACCAGCTCGTTATAGTGAAGATATTGATCTTGTACAAAAAAAGTCAGAGCCGATCGGCGAAAGCTTAGATGCGATTCGTAGTGTACTTGATGAATGGCTCGGTAGCCCTAAGCGTAAATTTACAGAACGCAGCGCTAAATTAATATATCGTTATCCATCTAGCGAAGGAATCTTAGCAAAACTGAAAATTGAAATAAATACCACGGAACATTACCACATGCTTAATCATATTGAGGTACCGTATCAAGTTAATTCTGGCTGGTTCGAGGGTGCAGCTAAAATTACTACCTATCAATTAGATGAATTGATGGGTAGTAAATTGCGCGCATTATATCAAAGACGAAAGGGTAGGGATTTGTTCGATATGTGGTTAATGCTAGAGAAAAATAACCTTAATGTTAATAAAGTAATAAAAATTTTCCTGGCGCATTGTGAACACGTTAAACACCCAATATCTCGTGCTGTATTTGAAAAAAACTTAGCTGAAAAAGCCACCAGCGAAGATTTTAGAATGGAAGTTAGAACTTTAATTACTACTGATGCTACTTGGAATTTTAAAAAAGCATACGATACTGTGCTTAATAAAATTATAGCGAAACTTCCTGGTGAGCCGTGGAATGGCGAATAACAAATTAGAAGATATTTTATAAATGTTTGAGCTTGTTTTTTTGTGATTCGATTTTCAATTTTATTATTTCAATTAGTGAATGTATTTGTTCTAATGTCTGTTCGCTATGTAGGTTGGTTTTTAAACGGTCATAAAATTTTTGCAATAATTCTTCATAGGTACTACATTTTTTTAGTTGCATTAGTTTTTCAATTAATTCTGCAGCAGAGTTTACCTGATATTTTTTTTGAAGTTCTATAGAAACATCGGGGTTGTTATTTATTTTTGGTTTTCTGAAAAAAATACAAAAGCATTTGCAAAAACACATATTATTATTATCCTTGTATGGTTAAATTTACTCCATCAGTTGCATGACAAATATATAGTTGTGGTTTTAGGTTAGTTGTTTGATGATATTGCGCAGTTATTTGTTGTTTAAATTCTTCTGCTTTATCGAATTTCACAATTGCTACAGCACAGCCGCCAAAACCGCCGCCAGTCATTCTGGCGCCATAACAGCTATGAAAATTTTGCGCGCATTTAACCATAATGTCAAGTTGTTGATTAGAAACTTCAAAATCATTTTTTAAGCTAAGATGACTTTCGTTCATTAGTTTGCCAAGCTGGATTGCATCATTTTGCCGCATAGCGGTTGCGGCTTGCAGTACGCGATGGTTTTCGAATACCACATGACGAATTTTTGGAATATATTTTGCTGGTAGTTTTTTGCTGATTTGCTGCCAGTTTTCAAAAGTGATATCGCGTAATGAAGTTAAATTTAGAAGTTTAACCGCTTGTTCGCAGTATTGACGACGCTTATTGTAGTCTGAATTAACATGAGTGTGTCGTGTCATGGTGTCCATAATAATTACCGCAAGATTTTTTGGTAAAGGTATGAGTTGAATGTTTAAATTTTGGCAATCGATTAATAAGGCGTGATCACGTTTACCATTGGCAATTACTAATTGATCCATAATACCGCAGTTCATTCCTACCCATTTATTTTCGGCGGTTTGTGCAAGAAGAGCCATTTCAGTTGGTTGCCAAGGCAAATTTGAAGTTTGCGCAAAAGTGCGAGCAATTGCAAGTTCCAAAGCTGCCGAAGATGAAAGTCCAGCGCCTTGCGGAATGCTGCTTTGAATGGTTGCATCAAAACCAACCAATTTACCGAATTTTTGTTGCAAATAATACGCAACACCTTTTACATAAGCGAGCCAGCCATCATCGGTTTGCGCTTTGATATTATTTAAGGAAAAACTTTTTCTCTGATCGTAGTTTTTTGTGTAGATATTTACGATGTCATCTTTTCTTGGTTGGCAATTGATTAATAATTCATGATTAATTGCCATTGGCAGCACGAAGCCATCATTATAATCAGTATGATCGCCAATTAAATTTACTCGTCCGGGTGCGTGTATTTGAAACATTTATTATGACACTTTGTTAATTATAATATTTTAGGTAATTTTGAGGTTTTGGGTATCTTTTTTCTCCTCCGGGCACATCCATGTGCCACGCGCTTCCATCCATGGGTGCGAGTCGTCGAAAAAAGCAACCCAAAACCTCAAAATTACTTACAATTTTCGTAATCTTTCTGCTGCCCATTCGGCAGTAATATCTCGCTGTGGTTCGGCTAGTAATTCATAGCCCGCGATAAATTTTTTAATTGTAGCAGAACGCAGTAATGGTGGATAAAAATGTGCGTGTAGTTGCCAATGTTCGTTATGTTTATGATTAGCTGGTTGTGCATGCCAACCCATGGAGTAGGGGAAAGAGCAATCAAACAAACGATCATATTTTTGTAATAATTGTTTTAAGATTTCTGCTAGTTGATTGCGCTGCTTATCATCTAAATCTGGTAGGCGCAAAATATGTTTTTTGGGTAATAATAAAGTTTCAAATGGCCACATTGCCCAAAATGGTACAACGACCAGCCAGTTTTCATTTTCTGCTACAATTCGTTTTTGTTGTTCTAATTCTAGTTGTACGTAATCCATTAACATTGGAGTTTGATTTTTTTGTAAATAGTAACGTTGTGCTGAATCTTCTTTCATGATTTCATTTGGTAAAAAATTACTTGCCCAAATTTGTCCGTGTGGATGTGGGTTGGAACATCCCATGATTGCTCCTTTGTTTTCGAATACTTGTACCGATTGATAAGTTTGTTCAAGTTCATCAATTTGCTCAGCCCATAAATCAACTACTTTGCGGATCGCGGGAATTTCCATGCTTGCCAGAGTTAAATTGTGTTGTGGAGAAAAACAAATAACACGGCAAGTACCTTCGATTGGTTGGGCATATAATAATGGATGAGTTCTGGTTATCTCAGTAGTTGTTTCCGGAATTAAAGCAGCAAAATCATTGGTAAATGTAAATGTGTCTTGGTAATGTGGATTTTGTTTGCTGCCAGCGCGTTTGTTTCCTGGACACAAATAGCAGTTTGGATCATATTCTGGCAGATTGTTGCTAGTAGAAGTTTCTGTTTGTCCTTGCCATGGTCGTTGTGTTCGCTGTGGTGAAACTAAGATCCACTCATTAGTGAGTGGGTTGTAACGTCGATGTGGTCTATCTATTTTGTTTGTCATTTGGTTAAAGCGGTGATTTTTTACTAGTTAACGTGAGTTATGGATAAGGATTATATAACTTCCTGAGTTAATGGATGTTGGTTTTGCGAAAATGCGAAATATACGTCAAGACAAGGCATTTTTTAAAAAGGTAGCGAAGGTGTAGTTATCCTACATCGAGCTAACTTTTTGAAAAATAACGCAGTATTGACGTATATTTCGCGTTTGCAGCAAATCCTTATCCATAACTCACGTTATTATTAATTATAGCTGGCTTAAAGTTAATTATCTATAAATATTACTGGGAAGGGCGGGAAAAGCAGCTGCGTATCTTTGTAACCATTGTGATAGCAGACTTTTCAATTTGTTTGAATAATAACGTATACAATGGTTTCACTGTATTATTGTGTGTGGTTTTGTTAGTTTTTATGCGTTTTTTGACTTTGCTTATTTTATTTAGGTTAGGTTCGGTGAATTTTAGTTTCTGATTTATAGTAGCACTGCTAGGTTTATTATTTTCTCGCGGCGTTATCTTTTTAAGAAGAGATTCTACTTTATCATAAGTTCTGTGTATAAATTTGCCGCGTAGCTTGCTAAGTTGAAGGCATATTTCTGTGGTTGTTTTGTTTTTATTTTTATTATTTGTTTTATTTCCTTTTGATATTTCTTGCATAGCTTTTTTTATTGCATTATTTATAATTTCAATTGTCTTTTTAATTGTTTTTTTATTGTTTTTTCTGGTTGTGATTTTTTTAGTTAGAAAATTAAAAAAATTATGCCAGTTTTGTGTGAATTTGGATTTGTTATACCAGTGTTGCTTATAGTTATTTAAAGAGTTTTCCAGTTCTGTGTTAATTGATGATAAGTTATTAATATAAATAGCTTCTGATTTTATATTTTCAGTGTTTGACACCAATTGTTTAATCATTTTTGATTTGACACAAGATTTCTTGAGAGTTAAGTTTTCGCCGTCTTTTTGTTCATATTTAATAGTTATATCACATGGTACATCTAGCTGCTGGTCGTTTTTTGGGTCGATTGTTGTTATGTTTAGACGACATCGAATTGTTTTTGCTTCTAGCACAATCATATTTTTATGTATTATGATATTTTTTTCCATATCAGTAGTGGTAAATTCAAATTTTTTGATAAATTGTTCATTTGTATGCTTAAATACGTTATTAATGGTTTTGTTAACAACATGTGTTGTAGGCTCATCAAATATTTGTGTTTTGTAATTTTTGATGAAATTTAACCAAGTTTCGACGCTTTTACCGGTGATGTTCGCCAAAAAAACTATATATGTATACAATTGATCATTATTTTCTGTTTTATTGTTTTGTTCATTAGTTAATTTGGTGTTGAAATTGGCTTTTATTATTTTCTTAACTTTTTCTATTTCTTTTTTTATATCAATTTTTTGTGCTTCTAAAAATAGATTTATAAGTTCTCTGGTATTTCGTGTGAGCAATCCGGTTTGCGTGTGTATGATAGGTTTTGTAGTATCATACTTTTTGAGTAGTTCGTTGATTTTGCACCGTATATTTGTATATTCACTTATTAATGCGGATGATTGGTTAAAGGTGAACAAAGCTTTTTCGTTATTGAAGAACTTACGTAATGTTTCGTAAAATTCTTTTGCATGTTGGGGTGACTTGGTTGTATAAAATCCCGTGAAGCAATATTTTTTCCCATTGATAGTTAGCGGCGTACCACAATTAATGTCACTTATTAATCTGCTTATTGAATCTTCAATTGTATTACCATTATTTGTTTTGTTGGATTCTGTGTTTTCTGTGAGCATCGTAAGTCTCCTTGGGAAGTTGCTTGGTTGTTATTTTAAGATTATTCTCAACGAGTTATGAATTAGGTTCTGATAAGCTGGCAGCATAAAATGAGGATATAGCCAATGAATGTCCATGTTTTGGCGTTAGAACAGGTGCTATTATCTTGTGTCATGACATATACCCCTTGTTGCTAGAATTACTCTGATTGTAGCTTATTTTGGCATTTTTTTTAAGTGTTTTTGGTTATTGCTATGTTTTTAAAAACCTTTATAAAACAGCGGGTTATATGCTTTCTTTGTAACTTCTCAAAAAATCGAGGCAAAACATACAAAAACAGTCGGGATTCCGGCTCAACGAGTTGGGCTGGATTGTATGTATCAACTAATTCGTTGATATATATTGCGTAAGCCCTGTTTCATTTGTCGTTTGTTAGAGCGGTATTTAAATGTTTCGTTTACATTTTTGACTTAATTTGTATTTGCTCACTGTGAGGGGGCTGGTGATTGTTTTGCTGATATTTAAGGTTATCAAGAT
>JASFHH010000021.1:0-27987 GCA_050123335.1 Gammaproteobacteria bacterium | reverse complement strand
AATAACTAAAAAACCCATCAGAAATGACCCAACAACATTAACTATAAGAGTACCTAGTGGAAATCCGCGTTCAAAAAATGTGTGAATAAATTCAGCCGTCCAATATCTAGCCGTTGCACCAATTGCACCACCTAATGCAACAAAAATTGTGCCACGCAATAACATCATTATTTATTCCGCCCTTTATCGAATGCACGCAACCGCGCTAATTTTTCAGCAATTTTGATTTCCAAACCACGATTAACCGGATAATAATATTGCCTTACGCCCATTTCTTCCGGAAAATAATTTTCGGAAGCCGCATAAGCGTTTGGCTCATCATGCGCATAACGATAATTTTTAGCATAGCCCAACTCTTTCATCAGTTTAGTCGGCGCATTACGCAAATGTAATGGCACTGCTAACGAACCAGTACTTTTTACTTCAGCCATAACTTTACTCATTGCAACATAAACCGCATTACTTTTTGGCGCACATGCCATATAAACAATTGCCTGTGCAATCGCCAATTCTCCCTCAGGACTACCTAAACGCTCATAAGTATCCCATGCATTTAACGCTAATTGTAACGCACGCGGATCCGCATTACCAACATCCTCACTCGCCATTCGCACCACTCTTCTGGCGATATATAATGGATCACAACCACCATCTACCATACGCGCAAACCAATATAAAGCTGCATCAGGCGAAGAACCACGTACCGATTTATGTAAAGCAGAAATTTGGTCATAAAAATTTTCACCACCTTTATCAAACTGACGCCAACTATGACGCAAAACTTCAGACAAGGTTTCTTTAGTAATAACCAACTCACCTTTTTGCTCATCAGCAAAATCTATCGCAATTTCCAAAAAATTTAATAATTTTCTGGCATCACCATCTGATGCAGCAACCAAATCATTTTGTAAATTACTAGAAAAATTTATTTTTTGTTTACCATAACCATATTGTTTGTCTGCTAAAGCACGCTCAATGACTTGCAATAAATTTTTTTCTGTCAAAGGTTTCAACACATACACGCGGGCACGGGATAATAATGCATTATTCAATTCAAATGACGGATTTTCGGTAGTAGCACCAATCAAAGTCAATGTGCCATCTTCTACGTATGGCAAAAAAGCATCCTGCTGTGCTTTGTTAAAACGATGTACTTCATCTACAAATAAAATCGTCGCTTGTTTCATTTCACGAGCCTTCTGTGCTCGTTCTACCACCGCTCTAATATCTTTTACCCCTGAAAATACCGCCGATATTTTCTCAAATCTAGCATTAGCGCATTTTGCTAAAATTATTGCTAAAGTGGTTTTCCCTGTCCCTGGCGGCCCCCAAAAAACCATGGAATGCAAAATACCTTTCTCAATAGCTAAACGCAGTGGTTTACCTTTACCTAATAAATGTTCCTGACCAACAAAACCATCTACATTATCAGGTCGTAAACGCGCAGCAAGTGGTTGTAAATTAAGATCTGTGGTATTCATCAACAACATCCGTTCCCGCAGGAACAACAAAACTAAAATCCGGCAAATTTGCGGGATTTATTTTAACATTCGAAAACCAAACATCAGTTTTTTGTTTAAGCTGATTAGTAAAACTAATTCCAATAATTTTGTTATTGTCAAATCCAATCATAACGGATGCAAAAGAACCATCTTTACTTTTTGGGATTAATTGAAACCAATCACCAGGTTGATCGCGGGATATTTTACTGATTACAAAATGTTTTTGTAAATCAAAATGCGAATGGGTTAATAATAAAATCGGCGTTTGTCCAATGCTGGATCCCAATCGACGAATCGTCACTTGCTTTAATTCAGGATCATATATCCATAACTTAACTCCATCAGTTACAATTAACTGCTTAATCCCCGTAGTAGTTTCCCAACGAAATTTTCCCGGACGTTTTAATGCCATATTTCCAGAAGTTTTTTGTAAAATTGTATTTTCTTCTGTCGTAACTGTTTGGGAAAAATCAGCTGTCATACTTTGAAAACCAGACAATTTTTGCTGCAACATTTGTGTTGCTGATTGCGCATATACATTGCCAGCTAATAAAAATATTAAAATAAAAACGACTTTCTTCATAAACTTAACCTTTTTGTCTACATCTCGGTTCTTATAATTTCCTCTAGGGGACGGAGCTTTACATGATTACAAAGCAATAAACAAAGCTTTGTAATTATGTAAAGCTCACGTCCCGTCAACATCAATCTTCCGGTGGCGGTGGAGCTAACACTTCTCTAGCACCATTATTTTCCATTTGGCTAACAACACCAGCTTGCTCCATCGCTTCTAAAATTCCTGCAGCACGATTGTAACCAATCTTTAAACGACGTTGTACATAAGAAATTGAAGCGCGACGAGTTTCGGTTACTATGCGTACTGCCTGATCATACAAAGGATCTTGTTCTGCATTTTGATCTTCACCAAAAGCGCCAGCTCCTTGTTCAACTGCCTCTTGCAAAACTTCTTCAACATATTCAGGATCGCCACGCTGTTTCCAATCAGCAATTACTCGTTTTAATTCATCATCAGAAACATACGCACCATGCACACGCTCTGGTAACCCAGCGCCGGGCGGCAAATACAGCATATCCCCACAACCCAACAATTGTTCTGCGCCTTGCTGATCCAAAATAGTACGTGAATCAACTTTAGAAGAAACCTGAAATGCAATTCTCGTTGGAATATTTGATTTAATTAAACCAGTAATTACATCTACCGACGGACGTTGTGTAGCTAAAATCATATGAATTCCAGCAGCCCTGGCTTTTTGTGCAATCCTTGCAATCAATTCTTCGACTTTTTTACCAACAACCATCATCATGTCAGATAATTCATCTACAATTACTACGATAAAAGGCAAAGGTTGTAAAGTTTCCGCTTGATCGGTTTGCTGTTCTTCAGGCACCAACGGATTTAACAATGGCTTACCATCAGCAATTGCATGTTTAACTTTCGTATTATATCCAGCAATATTTCTAACCCCTAAAGCGGCCATAAATTGAAAACGCCTTTCCATTTCTGCTACACACCAACGAAAAGCATTCGCCGCTTCTTTCATATTAGTAACCACTGGCGTTAATAAATGCGGAATTCCATCGTATACAGATAATTCCAACATTTTTGGATCAACCATAATAAAACGTAACTCAGCAGGTGTAGCTTTAAATAGCATGCTAAAAATCATTGCATTAATTCCGACAGATTTACCTGAACCAGTGGTACCTGACACTAACAAATGCGGCATTCTAGCTAAATCTACAACTACTGGATTTCCAGCAATATCTTTACCCAAAGCTAAACTTAGCGGTGAACTTGCATCAATAAATGCTGATGTCTCAAATAACTCACGCAAATAAACAAATTGCCGCACTTTGTTTGGCACTTCCAAACCAATTACTGCTTTACCTGGAATAACTTCAACCACGCGTACACTAATCATGGATAAAGCGCGGGCTAAATCTTTTACTAACGAAGAAACTCTACTAACTTTTAATCCCGGAGCTAATTCCAATTCAAATCTGGTGATTACCGGACCTGGATGCACTGCAACCACTCGCGCTTCAATATCAAAATCCAATAAACGCTGCTCAATATTACGTGACAATTCTTCTAATTGAGATGACGAATATGCAGAATCTCTTGCGTGCTGCGGCTCATCTAATAAATCTAATGACGGAAAATCACCGATCGCAGCTAACTTAGCTTTATCAATTTTTTTCGGTTTAACTTTAGGTTTGCTACTTTTGATGATCGGTGGTTTATTATTTTCTTCAATTACTTTTTTTGATATTTCCGGTTGCGGTACTCTAACAGGCCGTTCAATCTTAGGCATTGAAGCCTTAATTCTACGACGCTCATGCGCATAATTACGCCAAGCCGTCCAACAACGCACCCAACTATTACGCAACGCGCGTAAACAAATAAAAAACCCGCGGCTTATACTCACTGATAAACTGAACCAGGAAACCCCAACAAATAATGTGACACCAATCAATGTAAAAGCTATTAAAATCAATATTGTACCGACATTATTTAAAATAGCAGTTAAACTTGTTTCAGCTAAACTTCCAACGACTCCACCAGCATTTAAAGGCAATGCTCCATGCCAATTAGAACCCCATAAACTTGTTAAGCTACAACCAGCTATTAGCGTTAATAAAAAACCAACTGCCCGCAATAAAAAATGGCGCCATTGAAATTCAATATCATGTAAACGACCATAAAATACAAACCATGCCGAAGTCAGCAGCATTATCGGAAACAAATAAGCGATATAACCAAATATGTACAAAAAAACATCAGCAAACCATGCGCCAATCCTACCTCCTGAATTAGCGATAAAACCACCCTGACCCGAACTAGTCCAACCAGGATCACTACTATGGTAAGTTGCAAAAGCAATAAATAAATACACTGATAATGCAATTAATACCAAAGTTAGCCCTTCCCGTAATCGATGCTTTGCACTGACTGCAATAATTTTTGACGAGTTTTTATCCCGTTTATTTAAAGTTGCTTGCTTCAAAACCTACCTCTTTTTTGGTTAAATATATTTACCTGGCTAAATGGTTCATATTATACTAAAAAGCACTTTTTTAAAACGCAAATTAGGAAGAAATTATGGCATCACAACACCACAAACTAATCATTTTAGGCTCAGGGCCTGCCGGATACACTGCAGCAATTTATGCTGCCAGAGCTAATCTAAATCCAACCTTAATAACTGGTCTCGAACCAGGCGGACAATTAATGACCACAACTGATGTTGATAATTGGCCAGGTGAAGCAAACGGTATTCAAGGCCCGCAATTAATGGAACAAATGCGCAAGCACGCCGAAAAATTCAATACTAACATGATTAATGATGTTATCGATAAAACTGACTTGCACCAAAAACCACTGAAATTATACGGTGAAAATGCTACCTACACTTGCGACGCTTTAATTATTGCAACTGGCGCTTCCGCAAAATATCTAGGTCTGGAATCCGAACAAAAATATCGTGGCAAAGGAGTATCTGCCTGTGCAACTTGCGATGGATTTTTTTATCGCGAACAAAAAGTTGCAGTAATTGGCGGAGGAAACACTGCACTTGCCGAAGCATTATACTTATCCAATATTGCTGCAGAAGTTATTATAGTACATAGACGCGATCAATTTCGCGGTGAAAGAATTCTTGGCCAACAATTAATAGATAAAAATAATGTTACCATTGAATGGGATCATGTGTTAGATGAAGTTTTAGGTGATGACAATGGCGTTACCGGCATGCGCATTAAAAACGTCAAAACCGGCAAAACTAAAAAAATTGAATTACAAGGAGTATTTATCGCCATTGGTCATCAACCAAATTCAACAATTTTTGAAGGCCAACTTGAAATGGAACATGGTTATATAAAAATTCGTGGTGGCAATTCTGGAAATACAACCGCAACTAGCTTGCCTGGCATATTCGCTGCAGGTGATGTAACTGATGCCTATTATCGTCAGGCAATCACCTCAGCTGGATCCGGTTGCATGGCAGCACTTGATGCGGATAAATATTTGGAAACACAATAATTTTAAATCTTATAAGATAGAATTAGAAAAATTGAAATTATGATATAATTTTCGCTTCTTACATAAAGGACCATCAAGTGGAAGACTATCATCATCATATAAAAATCGACCATCTGTATTTCCGATCAATTTCCTCTTTTGACTTGTCCGTTCTTTATCAATCATCAAAGTATCATTATCAATCTCTCTAATAATTTTCTTATTAATCTCCCTCAAATAACGCCTTTGATGTCTATTAGAACTTTTAAAGTTATTGTGGTATTCACGCACATCATCTTCAAGAAATGGAGGAAGTTTTAACGACCTAACATCTGGTATAGGAATATTTGGCATAGAAATATTCGATGTGGAATTTTTTGAAAATTTTGGTTTTATAAAAAACGATTGCTGATCGTTATATTGCTTAGCTTGCGATTGCTTTAATTTTGTTTCTTGTTTTTTATGTCTATTATCAAAAAAACGACGCTCTGAAAAACGTTTATAATTTCTTATGCTTTTTCTTTTCACTGTTTTTTTAACTTTTTTAATCTTTTCCTTATCCATAACAATATCATTATCTTTTTTCCGTGTTTGCTGAGTAAGACTTATGATACGCTGCATTTCTAGCAAAAAATCTCTGAAATTAGGCGGGGGGCTTAAATGATGTTCAATAGCATGATTACGTGCCACAATAAATTCTTGCACCAACTTTTGAACATCACTATTATCTACGTACTTCTTAGAACTCTTAACTAATCCATTAGCAATTTTTTGTAATTCCTCCAACGAATAATCATTAAGCTTAACATTTAACATTCTATTTTGTAGTGCCGGTGATAACACACGCCTACCTAAAATATCAATAAAGTTTTGAGATCCGACTACACATAATCCCGATTTTTTTGCCTTATTACCATCTGGATCTAAACCATGTAGCAAATGATTTAATATCTTTTCTAGTGGCAACATGTTAAATTCATCAACAACAACTATCGCACCTTCATGAAAAGCTTTAATTAACGTTTCTTTCATAATTTTATAATTACCACCAGCGGTAATATGATAATATTTCTTCCTCGTATCTACAGATTCAGATGAATAGCCTTGCGCTTTAAGCGCACTAAGGATAAATTGACTTTTACCTATTCCAGGCGGGCCTTCAATCAATAATCCACGTATGCCATATTGTTCTAATTCAGCATGCTCATGACGTAATTTACGAATCTTTAATAACGTATTTAGTTGATGATAAATTTTATTATGAGTATCAGTGCAAACAAAATTATCACTAAGTAAATTATCTGCTAATTGCTTATACTTTTTAATATCCTCCTGTGATTGGATTTTATTCAAATCACTTAATAATACCTTTTTAGTCCTTAAAATATTTTCAAAATTAGTTAATTGCTCTTTGTTTAAACTATCTTTTATTTCATCAAACCCTGCACTAACTGTAAGCAATTTTAATTCTTCCAAACTTACATTTTCTTTTCCGGAGAATTTTATCATAAATCGCAATACCATCATTTGTAAATTTCTGGGGGTAATTGTTATTACTTTTTCTACTTTATGATAAATTGATAAAAAAATCTTGCATATTTTAACTATCTTCTTTGGTGACAATCTAAGTGTAGCAATGCTATTTTCATCTGTCATCTGATTGTCATCACTATCATTCTTACTTTCATCGCATAATAAAATATCATGTAATTTCAAAAACAATGGCACAATAATTTTTTCTGCTAAATATAAATCAGAATATTTTTTGAAAATTAACTTATTGACCTTTCTAGGGAATGCTCGTGTAAAATCATAAACATAACGGCCTGTATAATTACTTGGATTTCCCGCAAAAATAACTTTATGATTTGCAGTAAGTTCATATATTCTACCGTTTAATAATATATGTGGCTTATCACAATACAAACCTGCAAACTTACCTAATACCTCATCCTTACCAATATTATATTCATCAATAAATAATACTACAGGCTCACCATTGTTGCTTTTTGTTCTTGCCCATTTTTCTAAATTGTCTGTACCTTGGAATAAATTAGTAAAATTATGTGTGACAAAATGCGACTTGCCTACCCCTGTTTCTCCTTCAATAATTAAACATGGTGATTTTTTTAAGTGTTGCTGAACTATAGACAATCTATTTTCCGCTTCATCAATATGTTCAATATATTTGTACTGATCGTCAATGTCCATTTTGTTATTTTTATGCTTGCTTTTTACATTTTCCTTAATATATTTATTATTATCAATATCCATTTTATCACTTTTATCATTTTCATCCATAGTATAATGAGTAGATAAAATAAGCATATGTGTTGTATCAGTTACTACAATTAATCTGCCTTTTAGCTTTTCAAATTCACCATTAATATGCATATGTGGATATTGATCAACAAACAAAGTTTCCAACTGTTTTAGTAAAACATCAGGAATTCGTCCTTTTAGAATTATTGTTTCTCCTTGCTGCAACAATTTCCAAAGATCACTAACTATTAATTGAATTTTTATTACACTATCATCGCTTTTAGTTAAATTTTTTCTAGTCTGAATTAAATCTCCATAGCTGGTATATTCTGTTATTGGTATAATACGAGCATTTTTTATTTCTCTCTTAATCAGTTTCGCAGTAGTATGAATATCTTTGCTGGTAATAATCCATGCTGCTGGTTTGTTTAACTTATCTCGCAATGCGCTTTTATTAAGTTTTATTTCTTTTAACAAATGTTCTTTTTGCGCTTTATAGAAATTAATTTTACACTTATGTTTTTTTGCACAATTCAATAATCTAGCCAAAAAATAATCATCCAGATCGTCTGTCAATAGTAAATTAAGTGTTTTACCCTCACATAATTCTAATAATCCTGGTTTTTCAGTAACTGTATAGTCGTCCGGATTCACAACATAATTAACAAAAAAAGTTTTATAATTAAAATAATTTAATGGATAAATTTTCGTAATGCTATCATAGTTATTTACCGGTATTTTATAAGGTTTTTGAGTGTATTTAATCTTAAAATCTGGGCATACAGAATAATATCTTCCATCAATAAAAATTCGTCTATTTTGTTTTATTTCATGCATTAGTAACTGAAAACCCCACAATTCATGTGGCGCATTTTGTATCACAAATTCTTTTTTTCCATCAATAATAGCTTCTAATAACTTACCTTTAATAAATCTTAATCTTCCATTTTCCAAGTGATAATGACCAAGCAATAATTTATTAAATTCATCACTTTTAAATAAATCTATATCTGGTTTTATTTCTTTTTCTATTTTTGGTTTAACAAAAGATTCCGATAAGTTAGAAAGCAAATCTTGACTTAATCTTCTACAATTACTTCGATTATGACGCGGAGTAAAAGATGAATCTTTTAAAGCTTCATTCCTCTCATTTATCAATCCAATAATCAATAAATCCTTCGGTATTTCATATCCCTCTAAGTGATTATCCAAAATAGAATGATATGTCACCATCTCATCAAGACTAAAATGTTCCCAATTAATTATTAAACACCCACCTGTCTTTCCAAAGTTATCAAAAAATAATTTTAACGGACCAGGCACAGCTTTTTTACGTCCTTGTTCTATCCTATAACTTTTGAGTAATGTATACAGATCTTCAGCATTATCAATGTAGTAATATTTGGAATTATTCTTATTTATATATTCAGATAAACTTTTATAAACCAATCTTACATTTTTAACACGCTCATCACTTTCAACTTTTACCAATAAATTATTTTTATATCTCCCGATTTTTTCACGCTCATTCAACAATTTATGCCAAAAATCATCCAAATTACTATATTGATCTTCGTTATCACGCCAAGTAATAAATCTATTGTTCTCCCCCAAAGATTCCAATGACTTAGGATCATCCATATCTAAATCATTTAATTCTTCCAACAACTCCTGTTTTTTTTCTTTTTGTTCGATTATTTTCTCAATATCTAATTTATCGTCGTTACATTGCGTTAATTCTGCAGGATAACCACCTAATTCAACTATTTGCCATTGATGAACATCCAGATTTTCACTTAAATTTATTTCAACAAACGTGTGAACATCATTATTTATAATTCTAGCTGGAATACCGACATAAGCAGCCAAAAATTTAAATGCATATGCTCGATGACGACAAGCACCTTTTTTTTGCAGTATACATTGCAGTAATTTTTCTAACCCTGTACTTTCAGAAACATTATCTAATGCTCCAGATTTAAACTCACCAAAATATTTTTGTAATTTTTGAACAAATTTATCTTTTTCATCTTTAGATAACTCGTGTTTTTGTAACTTATCAATTGCAAAAAGTTCCAACACTTTATTCAATGATGATTCTTCTGACAATAATCCTTTTTGTTTACGTAAATTTATTAAATAGTGTAATCCTTTAGTCTCGATTTTATAACTATTAATTCTACGCGCATTAATTTTAGGCGAAGGCTCCCACATTTTTAATGCATTTGGCCGTAATAAGTATTCTATATGCACATGTTGACTAGGAGTATTTTCTGCAAGTTTCACATAATACAAATTATCAGTTATTGAATAGACAACATCCAATGGAGATTTACAGTTTATATAATCTATTTGATCTAAAATCGTCAAAGATGGCAAAGGAACATAATTTTTACTATCAAGATAAACATCAAAACCACCATAATAATAATCTAATTCTTGTTCCTGACATTGTTTATACTTTTTTTCAAATTCTTCTGCATCAAGAAAAAGCATAAATAAATTTGGATCAAACATACTTTTATGTATAAAAGCAATTTGATCAGGAAATTTATTTAAATTTATATGATTTAGACATTCTTTTCGATAACCCTCAACAGGAATCTTTTTATTGCCCCAAAAGTGTCTGGTATAATATGAACACTCCGTAGTATTTTCTGTATGAGTATCAAAAGAATGTTCATTAGTATTTTTTTGTGTGTTTGAAAATGAACAATGCAGCAACTTTTTAACTCTTTTTAACTTTTTAAGTATATTTTCTGGGATATCATTAAACATAAATCTCACGAGATCATCACTTTTAATAAACTTTTTATTTTCTTCCTTTAAATGATCTAACCGTAATTCACATAAACAGGGATAATAATCAAGCAACTTATCCACTACTAACATTCCTGCTCTGGTGTTAATACCAACCCTAGATAAAGATAATTTCTTTAGCGATAAATTTTTGCTGTCTTTTGCAAAATTGAGCGCATCTATCTCTAAGTCTTGTGGCAATGAAATTTCTAGCGTTTCCAAATTAGGAAAAAGTTTTAATATTGCCACAAAATCTTCTTTTGTTAAAACTGATTCGCTCAATTTTAAAGTTTTGATATTAGTTAATGGTCTTTGTGATTTATCTAATAAGTTTGCAAATGCTTTTGCTATATTATTGCATTGCAATAAATAGAGCTCCTCTAAATTAGGGCAAATAGTAAATATAGCCTCAAGGTCTTTTGCAGTTATATTTGTTTTTGATAAGTTTAAATTTTTTAATGATTTTAATGTAAACTGTGAATCTGTTAATAGGTTTTGAAATGCCTTTGTTATATTTTGGCACGAACTTAAAATTAATTCTTCCAAATTTGGACAAATTTTCGCAATAATTTTAAGGCAATTTGCAGTTACATCTGTAGACCCTAAATCTAGAGTTTTTAAGGTTTTATACAAAAAATGTGGGTTTTCTACTAACAAACCTTTGAGTTCATTATCAATGCCCTTGCAATCCGACAAAATTAACTTGTTTAAATTAGGAAAAATCTTTAATATGCTTTTTAGTGGTATAAATTTTTTTTCACGTAAATCAAGTTCTTTGAGCTTCCCTAATTTTAATTGTGTTTCTTGTGCTATATATTCAAATATTTTTGCTTTTTCACCATAATTATCATCTTCGTCACTGTCTCCTACATCAAACTCCAGTTCCTCTAAATTAGGACAAATCCTAAATATATTTTCAATATCATCTGCATCTAAAATTACATCTTCCAAATTTAAAATTTTTAACTTTTTGAGCTGAAATTGCGTATTTTTTAAATTCCTAAAAACCGATAGTAATTTTTTGCTGCCAATAGCATTAAGATCTTCCAAATTAGGGCTAATCTTTAATATAGTTTCAATATTTGCTTTCGACATTGTTGCATCTATTAAAGATAGCTCTTTTAAGTGTGTTAATCGAAATCGTGAATTTTCTGATAAATCTTCAAATTCACCTACTATCTCTTCACATTCACCTATATTTAGCACTTCTAAATTAGGACAACATTTTAATATTACTTCAAGATTCTCTGTAGTTATATTCGTTTGATATAAATTGAGAATTTTTAATTTTTTTAATCGATTACGCAAATCTTGCGATAAATTTTTAAACGCATTTTCAATATAAAAACACGCTGATAAATTCAGCTCCTCTAAATTAGGACATAATTTAAATATAGCTTCAACAGCTTCGTCCGTTAGCTCCTCAATATCACTTAAATTTAATTTTTTTAAATTTATTAATTGCAACGACGAATTATTTGATAATTCTCGCAAGACGTTTATTATATTACCACACCATGATAAATCTAGTTTTTCTAAATTGGAACAAAATCTAAATATAATCTCAAGATCCTTAGCAGCTAAACCGCCTGCATTCTTAAAAGATATTATTTTTAACTTTTTAAGCTGTAATGGTGAATTCAACGCTATATTTTTAAATATACTTCCTTTGTCATCACGAATACTTGATTTAAAATAAAATTCTTCCAAATTAGGATAATTTTCAAATATAGTCTTAATATTTTCTGTTGTTATTGGCTCACCATCTTCTATTTCAATTTTTTGCAAGTTATTTTTACAATCATTAAACTGTAAAATCGAGATACAATCTTCCTGCAATTTTGTGCCTCGTTTTACAGCCACATCGAGTTTTATTGAATTTTTATCAATATTCTCTAATAGTTCACCATAAAAATCTGGGTCATACACAGATAATTTAATGCTTTTCACCTTGCCCGATTGAAATAACTTTTGTACATAGGCGTTTAATAAGTTTTTATCATTGTATATGATTTCTATATTTATCTCTTCCTGCTGTTTTAATAACGACAATATTTTTAATAAATCATCCTGATTGTTTTTAATATAACGTAAGTCATCAAGCAGTAAATTATTTTTTTTATTCGAATTTTGATTATTTTTAAAAATCTCTTTCATATTAAAATAATCAATACAACTTATTTCAGACAAGGAAAAACCTTGTTTAATTGCAAATTGTTTGATTTCTTCATTAGAATCTAACTTGATATTTTTGCTTTTTTTAATCAGCTCATCGCTACTATATACTTGTTCAAGCTTGCCTGTCCACACAAATACTTTATGGCCATCAGCTATTAAATTATCCCACTTTTTACGTTGATCATATGTTAAATCACCTTTACTGCGTAACAACCAATCACTGACAATTAATGTCTTTCGATTCTTTGATTTATTTCTGTTGATTAATTCGTAAAATTTGGATTTACCAGATAATAATCTGTCAATGACAAGTGCACCGGTATCATAATCCACGTAACCTTTCTTATAATGATCCTGATGCCAATATAAAATCGAATTGATATATTTTATATATTCTGTGTGTTTTGTATTTTCTACTGTCATTCTTTGCTCCTGCCATAATAATAGCAGTACATTCTTAAGGAAAACTTAAAGAACAACCAGAAGTGTTAATTTTTCAAGGCTTGCTCATCAAATTACTTAAAGCATTGATTAATAAGGAATAATTTATTGATGTTGGAAGATTTAAGCTTGAAAATTGGAAAGTTTATAATGACTTTTTATGCTTCTTACGCTTTGGAATAAATTTTATCGATAAATAACAACCAACAGCCGCAGCATACTTGCGTAACGTATCTAATGTAGGCGCATGCTTTCTTTGACCTTCCAACGATTCTAATCTTGAAATAGCAGAAGATGTAGTTTTCATTAATTTTGCAACATCTTTTTGATTTTTTGCCGCACGCTTTCTAGCACGCAACATTTCACCAATTAATAAAAATTCATCTTCTAAATCATCATACGCTTGTTGTGCCTCTTTATCAGCTAATGACAATTTTTTAAATACTTCAAAATCCATGCGTACTGGATTATATTTACTCATGATCTGTTTAAAACCTCTTGTAATCTTTGCTGCGCAATTTGTAACTCTTTTTTAGCATATTTGCTAAATTATTGCAAATATGCTACTCCCATTTTTTTTTAATAAATTTAAGCCCATTCTGCCAAATCCTAAGAAAAAAACTAGCGTGAAAAATACTGAGTAAAAAATACGGGATTTTATGCAAAATACCGGATCCGATTGTATGGCGGCTCTGGATTATGTTATATTACTAAAGAACTATTCAACTCTAAAGTCACTCAAAAAAAACCACCTATAGTACTTCCATATCTAATTTTAAATCTTTTCAACCAATTAATTTTAATAAATTTCAACAATTTCTTCTTGATAATTTGTAGCCCATAAGCTACAATAAGGGTAATAAAATGACAATTACAGAACTGAGAATTTACTCCACTAAAAACGGCAAAAAACCGTTTATCAAGTGGATTGATAAATTGCACGATAACGTTACTAAAGCATATATTAAAAATAAAGTACTAAGACTTGCTTTAGGACAAGGTGATATTAAATTTGTTGGCGGCGGCATATTTGAATTACGAATACATTATGGAGCTGGTTATCGAGTTTATTTTACAAGACATGAAAAACCAGTAATTTTACTATTAACGGGTGGTAGCAAACGAACACAACAAAAAGACATCAAAAAAGCTAGATTATTTTGGCAAGATTTTTTGGAGAGACATCATGAAAAAACATAAGGCAAAAAAACTAACAAGCAGTTATGAAGAGTGGCTAATTGAATCTTTAAAAGATAAACGCGAAGCAGCAACTTTTCTCCAAGTCGCATTAGATGAATATCAGAAAGATGGCAATGTTGAAGCCTTCCTATTAGCATTAAGAGATGTTGCTCAAGCACAAGGCGGATTGGCTAAATTATCTAAAAATACAAATCTAAACAGAGAAAGTCTTTATAAAACCTTATCATCAAAAGGCAATCCAAAATTTCAAACCATGGGATTATTGCTAAAAAGCTTAGGATTCCATTTGATTATAAAACCCACAAAAAGTATCTTGTGATACTTAAAAAGTATTGTATAATATATTTATTAATTACCCAATGAGGAACTTATGCCAAAAGCCGATCACATTGAAATGGAAGGAGTAGTTGTTGATGTTCTTCCGAACACCATGTTTCGCGTTGAACTCGAAAATGGTCACACTGTTATTGCTCACATATCAGGAAAAATGCGTAAGAATTACATTCGCATTCTAAAAGGCGACTATGTAACTGTCGAACTTACTCCTTATGATCTTTCCAAAGGACGTATCACCTTTCGTCATAAAAGCAAACCTAAACCAAAAGAACCAGAACCAAAAACCCCAACAGATGAATGAAAAACTCTAAACCAACTATCGGCGTAATAAATCTAGGTTGCGCTAAAAATCTAGTTGATGCCGAAAAATTAGTTACGCAACTAATCAAATCCGGATATGACATTGTAACCACTTATGATGAAGCTGATCTGGTTATCATCAACACTTGTGGCTTTATTAACGATGCAATCAATGAATCATTAGACACGATTGCTGATGCGCTGCAACACCATGGCAAAGTCATTGTTACCGGATGTTTAGGCATCAATGAACAACTAATTAAAAAACATCATCCTGAAGTATTATATATTTGCGGACCAAATAAAATTGCTGAAGTTGTAAAATCGGTTCAAAAATATTTACCAACAAAAATTTTATCTGCTTACGAAATTCCTGCAGCCGGATTCAAATTAACTCCTTTACATTATGCTTATTTAAAAATTTCTGAAGGATGCAATCATCAATGTAGTTTTTGCATTATTCCGCAATTGCGCGGAAAATTAATCAGCCGCCCACTTAAAGAAATTATGCAAGAAGCTGAACAATTAGTAAATACAGGCATAAAAGAACTAATTATTATTTCACAAGATACTACCGCTTATGGTGATGATCTTAACCAAGAAACTAATCTAATAAAACTGGCATATGAATTAGGCGAACTTGGAATTTGGATAAGATTACATTACCTGTATCCACATCCGATCATCGAAAAAATTCTGCCACTAATGGCAGAAAACAAAATTTTGCCATATTTAGATGTACCGCTGCAACACTGTAATTCCCGTATTTTAAAACTAATGCAGCGTCCTGGCGATCATAAAAACTTACTCGAAAAAATTGCTCGATGGCGTGATATGTGTCCCAATTTAACTATCCGCAGCACTTTTATTGTAGGTTTTCCTGGCGAAACCGAACGAGAATTTAAAGAATTATTAGAGTTTCTAGAACTTGCACAATTAGATCGCGTCGGCTGTTTTCAATATTCACCGGTTGAAGGCGCGCAAGCAAATCAACTGCCAAATCACGTTCCCGAAGAACTCAAACAACTCCGCCAAGCTGAACTAATGAATCTACAAGCTCAAATAAGTGCTGATAAATTACAAACTAAAATCGGCACCACCATGCAAGTTTTAATTGACGAAATTAATGATCATGACGCAATCGGCCGCACCCAAGGTGATGCACCAGAAATCGATGGCAATGTTTATATCAGCAACGCACATCGATTAACACCAGGTGATTTAATCGACGTGGCAATCAAAGATGCTGACGAATATGATTTATTTGGTTAATGCCTAGGCTCTTCCTGCTCTACTTCGCTCAACAATGCTGCACTCTTGTCCTTAGCCAACCGCCAGGAACGTCTACGAAATTTATACAGCAATAACGGAATCGCATAAAATAATCCAAAACCAAGAATTAAAAACGATTCATAAAAAACAAGATTACCTACTTTAATTTGCGCTGGCGGAAAATAACCAATTATAATGGTAAGCAAACTTGCAATTATTCCTGCAACACAAATAACCCACATACCAAAATTACCAAGTGGAACTTTGTAAGGTCGCGCTACTCTTGGATGTTTATAACGTAAATAAATCGCGGCGCCAAATAAAAATAAATATGAAGACATTGCTAACTGCGCAGTTAAATCACTTAAAATCCAAAAAGAACTGCTGACACTTGGCATCAACAAAAACACAACGCTAATAATAGTAACAATTACTGCCTGAATTAACAATAAAGCTACCGGCATATTTTTCTTATTAATTTTTTGTAAAAATGGCGGCACACAACCATCTTGCGCTGCAATTAATAATCCACGGGTTGGCCCAATCATCCATGCGCCTACAGCACCAACAGTTCCAACCGCAATCAAAATTGTAATTACCGGCATCAACCAGGTTAAACCAAACGCAGAAAAAAATGTACGAAAAGCATCAAGCAACCCAGTTAATATATCTAAATTTTTAGCTGGCAAAACTAATGCCACAGCTAACGAAGATAAAATTAGCGAAATAAAAATAATAACAGTGGAATAAAATAACGCTCGCGGATAATCACGCAGCGGATCTTTAACTTCCTGAGCGTGCGCTGCCGACATTTCCATTCCAACCAAGTTATACACAACAGCCGTTAATAAAGCTAAACTACGCGGATTATTAAAGTTTGGAAAAAATGCGCCAACATGCACTGTTAAATTAATTGGCTTACCTAAAAGCAACCAGGCAATTCCTAAAATAGTAACTACTGCCATCGGCAACAAAGTACCTAAAATTGCAGTAACGGAGCTTACTAAACCTGATGCCCGCATACCACACAAAGTAATTGCAGTTAAAACCCAATAGGAAATCAACACCACAGCCAACATAAATAATGCATTATTTGCCAATTGTGGGTCAATCAAATAAGCTATCGTTGCACCAAGTAATGACAAGATAGTCGGATACCAACAAACATTATAAGTCCATTGCACCCAGCTCACCAAAAAGGATACAGGTATGCCAAAAGCTTCCCGCACCCATACATAAATTCCGCCAGTTTGCGGCCAAGCTGTTGCTAATTCTGCAGAAACTAAAGCGCTAGGAATAAAAAAAGTACACCCGACAACCACATAGAAAAAAATCAGCGAAAGTCCATAATGAGCAGCCATGGGAATACTGCGTAAATTACCAATCGCAATTACATTAATCATCACTAAGCTAAAAACGCTCAGCACTTTACGTTTACTAACTTGCATAATACCACTCCTCTAAAACAAAAAAGCCCCAGAATCAATACCTTCTGAGGCCGCATTTATCTTAGAGCTTAGAAGGCATCATCCTTAGGCGCGCCTTCTAAAAATAAAAAGACTACACCATCAAATGCGCATGCAAATGATGGAAATGGTGAATAAATTGTACAAAAGTCTTTTTCATGATAGGTACTATAGCACACATTACAAAGCTGTCAATACTGGATTTTCCACAAACTTCAGCTTGTCAAACACTAGAAGACTATGAGAAACTGCTGCCTTGGAATACCAAGCTTGAAAAAGCACAAAAAAACAGGAATAATACATCTTACAATAATTACCTAATGAGGATCTAAGTATGTCTTTTTATAGCAAATTAACCTTTTCGCAAAAAATTGTTTACAATATAATTAAACCTTTTGTGAAATTTGGAAAATTTTTCTCTGATCATCCAAGTGTGTTAGGTTCGCTATCGCTATTAATTGTTCAGGCAAATGCGGTTAAAATTCAATTGCGTCAAGAATCAAGCACAACAGGCGTGACAAGCAAAGATTATAATCCGGATAAATGGTTTATTGAGTGTCCGCATATAGATCCAAAATTGGTACAGAGTATAACAAAATTTCGATCTGTTTTTGGGCATCCGTATTATGGAGGAGATCAAAGTAAATTGAAATGTCAAAGCGAAAAGCATTATTTCGATTTTTTTCCTAAAACAACAACTAAAGATCTTGTAGTAAAATCACCATGTCATGGGACGATAACAACAATTAGGCATGAAGACATGGGAGATCAAATTGAGATTAAACCGAATCCTACGAAATATCCTTATTATAAAGATAGAAATATTGTAGCTATTATTTTTCATATAAGGCCTGATGAACCGTTTTATATAGGGCAAAACCTCACAGCCGGAGAAAGATTAGGCACGCATTATACTATGAATACTTGCTCTGACGTAGCTATTAGAAATTATGATGAGCCAAATACAACTTTGAGTTCTGCATTTGAATATATGCCGCCGGAAATATATTCACAATATGGAATTTATCCAGAACAAATGATTATATCCCAGGAGGTAAGAGATCAGTTTCCTTCGCATTGTAATAATACACATGATCCTATGCCTCCAGCAGAACCAGGTGGTCCTGCTGATTGGGAGATTATCCACAACAATTTTCCAAAGTGAATCTATAAACTACGTTCTCCAGCATTGATCTAGCTCAGGAACCAAAACTAACCGATGTGCTTCAAATTAGCACCGCTTTAGATTATATCGATGTTATGCCTTTTTTGGCGCTAATTGAATTAAATCACCATCAACACCATCATTCACTTTATCATTAACCCCATTATTTCCCTGTTGATCAATCTTAACAGATTTTATCAGCTCAACATCAGGTTTCGTTTTATTTTCCATTTTCGTTTTTATTTGCATCCTTTGTTTTTTGCCCCAAAAAAGTTTTTTGGCTTTAGAAAATATACCAACAAATATAGATGTAACTGCAAATATAGCAACTGCATGCAATGCTTGATGGTGTAAATGATGATGAAAATATAAACTCAATGTTGGACAACTGATCATCGAGGTTACCACGCCATTATACATTAGTGATTTAATTTTACTGGTCTTTGTTGGCGGCAAATTTTGTTTCTGTTTCTGTTTCCGAACTTTCATGGTGTTCATTGTAACTTTTTGCATTTTCTTTTTAAACAATGATCTTATCGACCAACCCTTAAAACGCGATTTAATCTTATCGACAAAACTCTTACATTTTTTCGGAATTGCTTTAACAAAATTTCTAACTTTATTGAAGGTATTAACAATTTTCTGTTTATGCTTTATAAGCTTACTTACAGCTAAAGCTCCAACGCTACCAATAGTAGCCAATGTTCCTGCTCCCAATAAAAATGGCACTGCTGGCGGAAAAACAAATGCACAAACTATAGCCGCTACCGACAACACTGGTATCGCTACAGCACCAAGACAAGCAGCATTTTTAAAATGTTGCGCAGGCGTTATTTTTTTTAATGCAGGAATAAAACTATTTGTTAACCAACGACGTGCTTTTTTATAATACTTTTTTATTGTATCTTTATACTTGACCCCATAAACCATTATGGTGCCAACCACCCCAATGCCGGCAAGAAAAGTGCCAATAGGAGCTAAAATAGGTGACGCAAGTGGGAAAACTACTGCTAATGCAATCAATAAAAAACCAACCGCAGAACAAGCATAAGATCCTGCAGCATACCCTGACAACTTATTACGATTTTTTATTGCATTAAATAAACTTGTTGCTGCAGCTATACCCGACGCAATCGGTGCAGCTATCGCTGCCATAATAGCAAAGGATAACCCACCAGTAATTAACACACCAATAGCTGCCGCAGTTGCCACTACTGCTACAATATAAGTGAGGATTGTAGTCATCATAGAGAAAACAATGGGAGAATAATGCGAAGTAGCAACATAATTAGAAAAATAATTAAGCGCATTAGTTTTTTCTAATTGCTTTAGATAATCAGCATCTGTATTTGCTTCTATTAACTTTTTACGAATTCTTTTTAAATATTGTTCTTTCGCCTTAATCTCTTGTTTTTTGCGCAATTTAAACAAATAGTAATTCCTGATCATATTATAACGATGAAGATTGCTTCTGATCTGAGAGAAATAAATCAATTTATCTTCGTACTGATCATAAAAAAACAGATCATTACTTTTAGTTAAAATTAAAGTTTCTTCATCAATTTCTGCTAATTGCTTCTTTTTCGCATCATAAACTTTAATGATATAGTCTTCAACTATAACAATATCGTTATGCTTTAAATGTAACTTATCACAATTATCTTCATCATCTACAAAATGCAAATCAACATTCGCAATTATCTTATAAGAACCGTCCTTACGATTGATACAACGCTGCAACTGCTGACCAGACGACATTAAACTAAAACCGCTGGTAAAATAGTTATATACCAATGACGTTGTTTTTTGAACTTGATCTGTAAAACTCATAAACTATCCTCTTACTTTTAGTATAGAAGATGAGTCTTAAGGTTTTCTTAAGAACGAAAAAATATAGCTACTTTCTCTATGCAAAGGACAATTTTTGGGAGAAAGAACATGATTTATAGATGCAAAAAATTTATTTAAAAGTTTATTTTTGATATGACTTTTCCTGTTTTATTTTAATTAATAAATCTATCGGCGCTATTCCGGAATTTTTATTTTTTTGAAAGAATTTAGAAATTCTTTCTTTATTTCTAGGAATATACTTTTTCCAAATTGCTGATTTACTTTCCCAAGGAGGAAGTTGTACTTTAAATTTTTTCTTTTTAAATATAGACAAACTGGATTTTCTATAAAAAATTATTTTATTTTTTTCGTATAGTGGTTTTAAATATTCCCAGTATCTAAAAATAAAGCGCAATTCTTTATATGTAAAGTAATCCTTTTTTTTATTAACACATTCTAAATCATTAATATCATCTAACACAAAGTGAACACGTTTCCCTTTTTTTAAAAACCACAGGATAATTAATTTGCATCTAGCTATTATAATTTTTGGTTTTTTATATACGTATGCCATAGTATCATCATTATATAAATTCCATCCTTTTCCCGCAAATTGATGTATAAACAGATCACATTCTTTACACATTCGAATAAACGCATTTAATTGCCGCTTATTTTGTCGTATATACTTTTGTTTAAGGTAGTTAGTAAAAATTGTTAAAAGATATTTAGCATTACATACATTCAACATATTGAAAACATTTAAACTATCAATTTGATTAATTTTTATGTTTTCACTCTCTTTCAACCATTTAATTATATAATTAACAGTGACTGTGGGAGGAAATTTAAACCAGCATGCGATGCTTTTTGGATCTATAATGGTTTGTGATAAATCATTTTCCAATGATATGTATTTTGGCCATGTAAATGATAATTTAATCTTTTTGCTGTCACTTAAAAGTAACGCTTTTATATGTTCATTTTTCCAAATAATCGCAATGGACGTATTATTTTTTGTTACTACTAATATTTCGCTTTTTTTAAAACACTTAGAATTGTTATATTTTTCAAGAAAAGTACCAATTTCAATTTTACGTATTCGGATTCCGGCATCATTATGGATGTTGTTTTTTGACTCTACAGTATTATTAAACATACTTGCTATATAATAAAAAGAATCCTCGCCAAAAATTTTTTTGAGTGTTTCTATAAAAAAATGTCGGGTATGCGCAAATCCATATATAACATCTTCATGATTATAATCATAAAAATCAACATTAGAATAATTTTTTTTCTCATTCTTCTTATTTTTCTTATTCTTATTATAATTTTTTTTTAAAGCTTGTACGATATTAAAAATACTAAAAAACATATTTAATGTAAGCCTCTAATAATTCCCATCTAGATTTTTTTACCCAATATTTCCCATTTAAGAGGAAAATATCACTATTTTGTTTCAATTATAACAGTTGTATCTTAAGGCAATATTAAGAAATTGAAAAACCATTGCTTTTTTAATTTTATGTAAAAGAAGAAATAACTAGCTGATTTTAATAAGATTTGTGTTCCCTTTTCATGCTTAATGACGATTAAAAATCACTTACGGCGCCAAATTGTGCCATTTGACTTATCCTCAAGCACAATCCCTATTTGATCCAACTCATCCCGGATGCGGTCAGCTTCGGCCCAATTTTTATTTTTTCTGGCATCATTGCGTGCTTGAATTAGTTGTTCTATTTCAACGGTATCAATTTCTTCGCCAACTATACTCTGTAAAAATTGTGCCGGATCTTTTTGCAAAATCCCTAAAATGCCACCAAGTTTTTTTAATTGTTTTGCTAATTGTCTGGCTTTTATTTCATCTTCATTTTTTAATTTATTAATTTTATGAGCTAAATCAAATAACACTGCTAAAGCTTCGGGAGTATTAAAATCATCGTTCATAGCACTCATAAAAGCCTGATTATCCTGTTCCGAATCAGGCGCTGCTTCTAACTCCTCAACTGAGAAATCACGCAAAGACGTATACAACCGTTCCAAAGCATGCCGCGCATTTACCATATCCGATTCTGAATAATTAAGTGGGCTGCGATAATTACTGGTAATCATAAAATAACGCAAAGTCTCAGGTGAAAATTTTTGTAACACATCACGAATCGTAAAAAAATTACCAAGAGATTTTGACATCTTTTGTCCATCAACTTGCAACAAACCTGTATGAATCCAATAATTAGCGAATTTTTTACCAGTAGCAGCTTCAGCTTGCGCAATTTCATTTTCATGATGCGGAAACACCAAATCCTGTCCCCCGGCATGAATATCAAAATGCTCGGCTAAGCAATGTGTCGACATAACTGAACACTCAATATGCCAACCAGGCCTTCCCTTGCCCCATGGTGAATCCCAACTTGGCTCACCCGGCTTCGCCAGCTTCCATAAAGTAAAATCTAATGGGTTCTTTTTCGCCTGCGAAACATCAACCCGCGCTCCAGCTTGTAATTGTTCGACATTCCGATTAGAAAGCTTTCCATAATCTTTAAACTTACTAATATCGTAATAAACATCACCATTGCTGCCAACATACGCATAGCCCTTATCGACAAGAGTTTGTACCATTGAAATTATCTGCGGCATAAATTGAGTCGCACGCGGTTCTTCATCAGGCTGCAGCAAACCTAATTGTTCACAATCTTCATGCATGGCGGCAATAAAACGCGCAGTCAATTCCTGAAAATCTTCCTGATTTTCATTGGCACGCTTAATAATCTTATCATCAATATCCGTTAAATTGCGCACAAACTTAACGTTATACTTTAAGTATCGTAAATATTTAACTATTACATCGAAAATAATTAATGATCTCGCATGTCCAATATGGCAAAAATCATAAACCGTCATCCCGCACGCATAAAAATTCACTTTGCGAGGCACAATCGGCTTAAATTCCTCTTTAGCTCTAGTTAATGTGTTGTAAATCTTTAACATATATACCCTTATCCTCTGATATTAGGCAATTAGGGGTTATCTTTTTCAGGCACGCTCAAGCACATCCATGTGGCGCTAAGGCTCGACCATCCATGGTCTCGCATTACCTGAAAAAGATAACCCCTAATTACCTAGCAAAATAATATTTAAAACATAGTACACCGAAGGGGAGCTTGTTTGCAAACTCTTGAGCGCATGGATGCGCGAACGAAGTATTACATGGATGTACTTTTAAATCACGCTATGCTGTTGCGTGATTTAAAAGACGCGTTTGCAAACAAGTTCGCCGGCAGGTGTACTATGTTTTAAATTCTTATCAAATCTCCATAGCATATTGCAACCGCTTCTGTATTTCCGTAATACTTAATAACTGAAAAATATCTGCTAACTCCGGACCATGCGTTTCACCGGTTAACGCAACCCGCAACGGCATAAATAACGCCTTGCCTTTTACACCTAACTCCGCTTTCAAAATTTCTAAAATTTGGGGATAATCATTTCCAACCTGGTCTAATGCTCTTAATGTAACTTCGTAATATTTATTGTTAGCATTATGAATAATTTGTTTTTTTTCATCATCAAGCTCGCCAATTTCAACAAATAATACTTGCGCCCAAAAATATGCATCTTCCGGAAAAATTACATTAGGAGCAACTGCTGCAACAAACAACTCTCTCAAAGACAGCGGCACCAACGAATGCACCGCCTCACCCATCCATTCCCAAATTTCACTATCACTCAAATGGGTTAAAGCTAATTTCTGCCAATGCAATAATTGATTATGATCAAATTGGGCTCTCGACTTACTTAAATGTTCAGCTTCAAATTTATCAGCTAACTCTTTGATAGTCATATAACTATTATCTTCGTAATTATGGCCCTGGCGCGCTAAATAATTAATGATTGCACCACTTAAATAACCTTTCTCCCGCATTTCAGCAATACTACTGCTACCATGTCGCTTCGATAAAGGAGTACCATCATACCCCATAATCAAAGATATATGACCATATCTTGGCACTGGCAATCCCAAGCTTTCCAAGATCATAATTTGATTAGGAGTATTAGCCACATGATCTGCTCCGCGCACTACATGCGTAACCCCCATCAAAGCGTCATCAATTGCATTGCAAAACATAAATGGCGGTGTACCATTAGTACGACGCACAATAAAATCACCAATATCATCACTATTAAATGTATGGATCCCCTGCACAAAATCATCAAACTCAATGGTTTTGTGTTCCGGCACACGAAAACGCAAAGTATACGGCTCCCCTGCGTCGATTTTAGCCTGCACTTCCTCTTTGCTAAGCTTAGTACATGTACCAGGATAACGCGGCGGTCTACCTGATGATAATTGAATCTTACGCGAAAGTGCTAATTGCTCTTTAGTACAAAAACAAGGATAAACCAACCCTGCTTTTTCTAACTGCTGATAATATTTGTCATAAATATTAAAACGCTGTGATTGAAAATACGGACCATTTCCCTGATCACATCCAGGACCTTCTTGCCAATACAACCCCAACCATTCCAAATCCTGCAAAATAGCTTTAGTATAACGAACATCAGATCGCTCTTTGTCCGTATCCTCAATACGCAACAAAAACTGCCCGTCCAACGATGCAGCAAACAAAAAACTAAACAACGCCGTTCGCAAATTACCCAAATGCATAAACCCTGTTGGACTAGGACAAAATCTTGTTTTCATACTGGATTCTCAATATCAATAAACTTATATTCCAAATTAAACTTTTGCGCAACATGTTCACCGACAGCCTGAATACCATATCTTTCAGTAGCATGATGACCTGCTGCAATATAAGCAACACCCGTCTCACGCGCCACATGTACTATATGCTCACAAATTTCACCAGTTAAAAATGCATCAATACCATGCGTTAAGGCCTGGTTAAAATAATCTTGCGCACCACCAGAACATACTGCGATTTTTTTTATCTTTTTATCAGGATCAGCGATACATAATGGTGCACGCTGTAAAAGATCTGTGACTTTCGCAGTAAAGTCGCGTACTGACATAGCTTCTGTCAAATTGCCAACAAAAATTATATCAGTAACTTCACGTTTTTCCGGTAACTCAAGTTCGATTCCAAGCTTTTGCACCAATTGTGCATTGTTGCCAAAAATTGGATGCGCATCAAGCGGCAAATGATAAGTAATTAAACTTACATTATGCTTAAGCAATGTTGCAATGCGTTTTTTCTTAATCCCAATAATACGTGGGTCTTCTTCTTTCCAAAAAAAACCATGATGAACTAATATTGCATCCGCTTTTTCAGAAAGCGCTTGATCAAATAACGCTTGGCAAGCCGTAACACCCGTAACCAGTTTTTTTATTTCGCGGCAACCTTCTATCTGCAAGCCATTGGGACAATAATCATGAAATTTTTCTATCGCAAGCAATCCATCAAGATATTTAACCAAATCCATTAACATTGCCGGCATTATGATATCCTCTTTATCTTTGCGCCCAATTGCGCAAGCTTTTCCTCAATACAAGAATAACCACGATCAATATGATAAATACGATCAACCATAGTTTCACCTTCTGCAACTAATCCTGCTAAAACCAAACTTGCGGATGCACGCAAATCAGTAGCCATAACCGGCACACCTGACAATCGTTCAACTCCATAACAAACCGCCGAATTGCCCTGCAAGTCAATCTTTGCACCCATACGTAATAACTCTTGCACATGCATAAAACGATTTTCAAAAATATTCTCTGTAATACGCGCGGTACCATCCGCTACTGAATTCATAACCATAAATTGTGCCTGCATATCAGTAGCAAATCCAGGATAAGGAGCAGTAACTATATCTATCGCTTTAGGACGCTTACCACGCATATCTAATTCAACCCAATTACTACCAACTTCAATATGAGCACCAGCAGCCACCAGTTTTTTTAATACTGCTTTCATAATTTCTGGAGTAACATCTTTAAGCTTGATACGGCCTCTGGTTAAAGCCGCCGCAACCAAATATGTACCCGCTTCAATTCTATCTGATATTACAGAATAAGAACCTCCATGTAATTTTTTTACCCCATTAACAACAATGGTATCAGTTCCCGCTCCATGAATATCTGCGCCTAAAATATTCAAAAACTCACATAAATCTTTTACTTCTGGTTCACAAGCAGCGTTATGAATTATAGTTTGACCTTCTGCCAATACCGCTGCCATGATAATATTTTCTGTACCAGTAACCGTAATCAAATCCAGAATTATCTCTGCACCTCGTAAACGCCCATTAACACACGCTTTAATATATCCATCTTCTACCGTAACTTCAGCACCTAAAGCCTCCATTCCTTTAATGTGTAAATCTACAGGCCTAGTACCAATTGCACATCCCCCAGGCAAAGAAACATTTGCCTGACCACAGCGAGCCAACAACGGACCAAGCACTAAAATCGAAGCGCGCATAGTTTTAACTAACTCATATGGCGCGGTATAAGAAGAAAGATCACTAGCATCAATTTCAACACAAAAAGAATCATCTAAAGTAATCTTCACGCCCAACAAGCCTAAAAGCTCCATGATGGTAGTCACATCATGTAAATGCGGAAGATTTGAGATTTTTACCTTTCCTTTGGTTAAAAGGCTCGCAGCAATTATCGGTAACGCAGCATTTTTTGCGCCAGCAACCCGAATTTCACCTTCAAGCCGAACCCCGCCCTGAACTAATAACTTATCCATTTAATCATTCCTATATTGATTTATTCAGCATAATAACATGAGTCCTAATTTTTACGAAATAGATAAAACCATGAAAAACCAAAAAAAGCGGTCATTTTTTTTACAGTTTTTGAGGGTGTTTAAGCTTTCCTTAAGAATTGGATACTACAATTAGCATAAACACAAACTCGAAAAGGAGTAAAACAATGTATTATACAGGCAAAGAGACAATACCTCAGCTTTTGAAGCAACTAACAAAACACATCAAACAAATTGGGTTAAAAACTAACACCAAAGAATTAAAAAATTCCATTAATAAATTAAATGACAAGAAATCATTAAAAAAATATTTAAAAAAATTAAACAATTTAATGCGAAAACACTTAGATAATAAAAAATTAAGTCAAGAAGAAATGAAGGATTTAAAAAACGAAATCATTCAAGCCTATAACCTTGACCAAAAAAAGCAAAAACCCACAAAAGAATGCAAAAAATGGGG
>JASFHH010000020.1:0-28050 GCA_050123335.1 Gammaproteobacteria bacterium | reverse complement strand
TGCTAATAATTGCTCATGAACGTCATTAACTGTAATGTTTTTTGTGCGACCAAATCTATACAAAAATGGTGCTAGTTTCCAAAATAAGCCACACGCTTTGAATGGTTCGGTTAACGCTGCTGATCGTCCATTTATCACAATCCCAATTAGAATATCACGGCGCCCGGTTATTTCATGCAGCAATTGCAGATAAGCGCTTATAAAAAAAGCTTTTATGTGAAACTTATGTTTTTTTGATTTATCTAATAACATTGATATGAATTTTTTATCAAGCAGTATTTTTTCATCAGTAATGTCACGCTCAATATGCTCATCTGCTATTACTGGTTTGAACAAAGGTTGCAAGTTAATGTTTTTTAATTTATCCATCCAATATTGTTTAATTTTTTTCGATTGCAATACTTTATGCTCAATGGCGACAAATTCTTTGTACGAATTAACAATTTTTGTATCTTTAATAGGTTTTTTATTGTTTATATTTAAATAAGTTGTGAAAATATCTTTAAGAAATTCAATGTTGCTCCAGCCATCGATAATGGCATGATTAAAGCTAAGGAATAAAGCAGCATGATCGTTTGCGAGCTTAAAAATATAAGCCCTGCATAAAGTTTTATCTTCATAAGCTTTGAAAGGACGCAGCCGATCCCGCCGCATAAAATCTACAATTACTTCGTCTTGCTTTATTTTTTTCTCATTAGTTAAATCCTTAAACTTAATAAAAGGAGTGAATTTTTGGTTTACAGCTTGATATAATACACCGTTAATTTCAGCAAAAGAAACATGAAAAATATGATGTTTATTTATGATTAGATTTAGTGCCCGACGTAAATTTGCCGCATTAAAATTTTTATTTTTAAAAAACATTACTTCTTGAAAATGAAAATGACCGTTTCTAGCAAGGTCTTTTTTATATTCAGACAACATAAATTCTTGCATTTTGGCTGCCATGTAAATATCCGATATTCCATTTTTTAGCAATGCTTGCTTGTTTTTTGGTTCGATTGCCCGCTGATCGATCATTTCTGCTTTGCCTGTGCCAGCATCTGTTATTGCTTTTGCTAAACGTTTAATAGTAGTATTTTGAAAAAGCTGTTTGGATGAGGCTGAAATATTTATTTTCTGCAAAGCATAAACAATCTGGATTGCTAATATGGAATCTCCGCCTATACTGAAGAAATCGTCATCAATCCCTATATTCTTTATTTTAAGTATTTTAGACCAAACTGCTATCAATTGTTTTTCCAGAGCTGTAGTCGGAGCGACATAATGTTTGGTATCTGTTTTTGGTTCATAGCTTAATAATTTTTTATTGTCAATTTTACCATGAGGGGTTAATGGAAATTCCTTTATTGCCACAAATTGGGCGGGAATCATATGCGCGGGTAATTTTTTAATTAACCATTCCCGTAAATCAGCAATATCGATTTTATCAGTTTTTGCAATAATAAATGCAATTAATGATTTACCCCCATATTCATTAGTTTTAGGTATTATAATACATTGTTTAACAGAGCGATGTTTCAACAAAGTATTGGTTATCTCATCAATTTCGATTCGAAAACCTCTAATTTTAACCTGACTGTCAATTCTACCAAGATATTCAAGAGTTCCATCTGCCATCCAACGCGCCATGTCACCAGTTTTATAAAGTTTTGTTTTGTGGTTAAAAGGATTTGTAATAAACCGTTCTTCAGTTAGTTTGTCCCTATTAAGATATCCGCGGGCAATTCCGCCGCCGCCAACATATAATTCTCCTGGAATGCCTATCGGTAATGGTTGCAAGTGTTGATCCAGCACATAAATAGATAAATCGGGAATCGGCACACCGATAACACTTTTAGCGCTAATAGATTGCCTGGTAATTGGATAATATGTAACATGTACTGTGGTTTCAGTAATGCCATACATATTCACTAATTGTGGTTTTTTATCCCCATGTTGCTTAAACCATGAAGATAATATATTAAAATCTAAAGCTTCCCCGCCAAAAATAATAAATCTCAATTTCAAATTTAGAGGTTTAGCTAAAGTGTCTTCATAAGCAGTTATTTGCCGAAATGCTGTAGGAGTTTGATTAAGCACAGTGACTTTTTCTTTAGCTAATAATTTGTAAAAAAGTTCTGGAGATTTGGTTATTAGTTGAGGAATTACAATCAGTTTGCCGCCATGTAATAAAGCGCCAAAAAATTCCCATACCGAGAAATCAAATGCGTAAGAATGAAATAAAGTCCAAATGTCCTTATAATTAAAATGAAACCATTTCTTGGTAGATGCAAATAATCGAATGACATTTTTATGCGGAATTAATACTCCTTTGGGAGTGCCGGTAGAGCCCGAAGTATAAATAATATAAGCTAAATCACTTGGCTTAGTATTTGTTTTTGGCGCAGATGATGGGCATTTGGCTATTTGCTGCCAGTCAGTATCCACACAAATTATTTTGGTCTTATACTTTGATAATTTAGAAACAACAGGCTGTTGAGTTAAAACAATCCTGCTAGCTGTATCTTTTTGGATGAACCGTATTCTTTCTTGCGGGTAATCAGGATCTATCGGCACATAAGCGCCACCAGCTTTAAGAATAGCTAATATACCAACTGCCATATCTAAACTGCGTTTCACACATAAACCAATCAATGCTCCGGATGGCAATTTTCCCCCAAATTTATTTTTATACGTATCACGAATATAATGAGCAAGCTGGTTAGCTTTTTGATTTAATTCTTGATATGTTAATTTTTGTTCTTCACATACAATGGCTATATTATCAGGATGTTTTTTAGCCTGTTGTTCAAATAACTGATGTATCGTATTGTAACGTAAAGTTTTTTGCTTACCATGTCCCCAGTTTTCAACAATTTGTTTTCTTTCAGCATTGGTTAACATTGGCAAGGTATTAATAGAAGAATTAACATTAGCAATAATGCCTTGCGTCAGCATCCAGAAATGTTTGCTCATTCTTATAATAGTTGTTGGATTAAATAGGTCTGTATTATATTGAATTATACAGCTTAATTTTTTATTCAATTCAGTAAACTCAAACAAAAGATCAAATTGAGCGGTATTAGTTTCAACAAATACAGGTTGCGTTTTTAAATCAGGCAAAGTTAAAGTCTGTCGCTCACTAGCGTTTTGTAACACTAACACCACTTGAAAAACAGGTGTGCGGCTAACATCGCGCTGTACTTTTAACACATCGACTATACGATCAAAAGGAACATCTTGATTGGCATATGCTTCTAAACAGGAATGTTTTACCTGTTCTAATAGTTCAGCGAAAATCGGATTGCCAACCAGATTAACGCGCAAAGCTAAAGTATTCACAAACATACCGATAATATTTTCTATTTCCGGATAATTACGATTTGCAACGGGAAAACCAACCACAATATCTTCTTGATTGCTGTAGCGCTTAAGTAATACACTAAATATTGTCAATAATGTCATAAATAACGTAGTATCGGTTGCCTGTGCAATTTCCTTTAAATCTTTTGTTATTTTTGCATTCAAAACAAACTGGTAATGTTTTCCATTATAAGTTTTAACCGGTGGTCTTGGCATATCAGCAGGTAATTGAAGATTGCTAAAGTCAGCTAATTTGTCTTTCCAGTATTCTATCTGCTGCTTAAACTTACCGCTTTTTAAATTATGTTTTTGCCAGTGTGAAAAATCCACATATTGAATGCTTAATTCATGTAGCCTTGGCAGACGTTTGGCAATAAAGTTACTATATGCTTCATTTAATTCTTTCATAAATATATCAATCGACCAGCCATCACTAATAATATGATGTTGATTGACAACCAACACATGCTTATCCTTATGAGTCTTAAGCAAATAAATACGTATTAACGGAGCTTTAGTGAGATCAAATTTAAACATTGCTTCATGAGTAAGTAATTCATCAAGCTTGGATTCTTTAACTGTTTTGGTATGCAATTTAAAATTGTATTCATGGATAATTTCTTGCCACGGAATTCCTTTTAAACTGACAAATTGCGTACGAAAACTTTCATGCCTTTGTATCAAATAATTTAAACTTTTTTCCATGGCTGATTTATTTAATTTACCAATTATTTTTACTGCCATAGTAATATTGTAAGCTGTAAGCTGATTTTTTTCATATTGATCCAAGAACCATAATCTTTGCTGTGAAAAAGAAAGCGGTAATAATTTTTTTCGTCTTATGTGCGGAATTGTCTGTCTTGCTTCCTGAGCTTGATCCACCCGCGCATGAATTAATTCTGACAATTGCATAATAATAGGATTTTCAAATAACACTTTAATTGGGCAATGAATATGAAAAGCCTGATTAACCCTAGAAATAACCTGAGTTGCTCTGAGTGAATTACCTCCTATTTCAAAAAAGTTATCAGTAATTCCAATGCGCCTTATATGTAATACTTCATGCCAAAGTTTAACCAGCGTATGCTCAATTTGGTTGCGCGGAGCCACATAATGTTTGGCCATTTTTATATGTTGCATATGTCGGGTTGGTGCCGGCAAGACATTGCGATCTATTTTACCATTTGGGGTAATAATAAATTTGTCTAATTCTATAAAATAATCAGGAATCATATATTTTGGAAGCAATCCAGATAAAAATTTTCTCAGTTCACTTACGCTTACTTTTTTGCTAACAGTATAATATGTTGCTAAATGTTTAACGCCGTTTTTGTTAGCATAAACTATTACAACACATTGTTTAATGGCTTTATGTTGTCCCAAACAAACTTCAATTTCTCCGAGTTCTATCCTAAAACCCCTTATTTTTACCTGCAAATCTTCACGCCCTAAAAACTCAATATTTCCGTCAGGAAGCCATCTTACTAAATCACCAGTATTATAAATTCTGGAATCTGCAGAAGAATTGAAAGGATTTTTGATAAATTTTTCTTTGGTTAACTCTGGGCGATGTAAATATCCACGAGCAAGACCTATGCCGCCTGCATATAGCACACCGGGAATCCCAATAGGAGCTGGAAGTAGTTTTTCTCCTAAAATATAGCCAAAAGTATTAGTAATGAATTTTCCGATAGGAACAGAATGCTTTTCTTTTATATGATCAGTAATATTATAGGTGGTAGTAAAAGATGTGTTTTCTGTGGGGCCATAGCCATCAATCAAATGAGCAGGTTTATATTGTTTGCTGTTAATAATATTATTTACTGCCTGTGGTGATAATATATCGCCCCCGGCCAACAGATATTTAAGCCTTTTAAAAATTGTTGGAACTTCCAAAGCATGATGCTCAAATATCGCAGCTGTAAGCCAAAGGATGCTAATTTTTTTTCTGGCTAAAAACGCAGCTAGTTCATGGGTAGAAATTAATGTCTTGGAATCAATAAATACTAAACGTGCTCCATTTAACAATGCTCCCCATATTTCGAATGTCGAAGCATCGAAAGATAATTTGCCTCCTTGCGCTATTCTGTCACTGGATGAAATATGGATGTAATTATTTTTTATAATCAGACGGACTATTCCTCTATGCTCAACCGCGACCCCTTTCGGCTTACCGGTAGAACCAGATGTATATATTACATAAGCTAAATCTGTTTCGTTATTGAAATTACGCAAATTAACAGATGATTCTCCAGCAAACAAACTTGCGTCATCTAAATTAATCATTTTGTTTTTAATTTTTTTATCATTTAAACTGAGTAGTGCTGATGCCTCTCTACCGCAAGTCAAAATTAATTTGGCTTGAGAATCTGATAATATATACTTAATTCGTTTTTTCGGATAATCCGGATCAAGAGGGACATAGGCTCCGCCTGCTTTTAATATTGCCAAAATACTAACAACAGCATTCAAACCACGAGCAGTAAAAAGAGCAATCAATATGTCTTTTGCCAAAGAATGCTTATATTTTTTCTGATACGTTTTTCGAATATAACGCGCAATCTGGTTAGCTTTTTTATTTAGTTCTTTATATGTTAATACTGCACCATTATGATCTGCAGCAATATGATTAGGATACTTTCTAACTTGCATCTCAAACAATTGCTGCAACGATTTTTTGGGAATAGGCGTAGATTTTTTGTTGCTCCACTTATCAAGAATCTGATGCTGCTCCCATTTGGTTAATAAAAGTATTTTATCAATTGGATAATTAACATTAGAAATAACTGTTTGCAGAATAATAATAAAATGTTCAGCCATTCTGATAATAGTTTCCGGATAAAACAAATCTGAATTGTACTCTATAACTGCATTCAGGCTGTGTTTTGACTCGATAATTTCTAAGATTAAATCAAATTTTGCATTATTAGTTTCAAAATATAACCTTTCAGTTTGCATTTTTTGCAGTATCAAATCAGTTTCTGTAACTTTGTTTTGTAAAATAAACATCACCTGAAAAATAGGCGACATGCTTATATCTCGCTCAATTTTTAATTTTTCTACCAGGTAATCAAAAGGGATATCCTGATTAGCATAAGCATTCAAACAAGTTTGCTTGATCTGCTGTAATAGCTCAGCAAAAGTCAGACTATTCGACAAATTATTGCGTAAAACTAAAGTATTTACAAAAAAGCCAATAATGTTTTCCACCATTGGGTGATTACGGTTAGCAATTGGCGAACCTACAATTATATCGTTCTGATTGCTGTAGATTTTAAGTAATACATTAAAAGCAGCCAGCAACACCATGAACAAGGTTGTTTTAGACGCTTTACCTGTTTCTTTAATCAATTTTGTTAAGTGCTTATTGATATTAAACCGGTAATGTTTTCCATTATAAGTTTTGTCTGCAGGTCTTGGAAAATCAGTAGGCAGCTGTAAATTGGCAAAATCATTTAAATTCTGTTGCCAATATTTAAGTTCTTTCTTGATCTTTTTATCCCGTAATTGCTGTTTTTGCCAATAAGCAAAATCAGCATATTCAACTTTTAAAGCCGGAAGATCAGGTTTTTGCCGGTTAATATATTTATTATAAATCTCGCCAAGTTCCCGTATCAGTATTTCCACCGACCAACCATCGCTGATAATATGATGTTGATTAATTATTAATACGTGTCGAGTTTTTCCTGTCTTAAGTAGCCGCACACGTATTAATGGTACATTGGAAAGGTCAAACTGAAAGGCTGCCTCCTCACGTAATATTTCTTTCAATTTCTGCTGGTTAACAACTTCTGTTTTTAATTTCAAAATATATTTTCTAACAATCTTTTGCTGCAGTTTGCCTGTTATGCTGACAAACTTGGTACGAAAACTTTCATGCCTTTGAATAAGATAATTCAAACTTTTTTCCAAAGCCGATTTATTCAGAGTTCCCTTGAGTTTTATTGCGATAGGAATGTTATAAGCCCCAAGATGATGCTGTTCATATTGATCAATAAACCATAATCTTTGTTGAGCAAAAGAAAGCTTCAACGGATGCTTCCGGTTTAAACGAGGTATAGGCTGCCATTTAAATTGTTCTTTTTTTACTTGTTCGCCAATAAATTTTGCCAATTGATCTATAGTTGGATAGTAAAATAATATTTCAACTGTACAATTGATATTAAACTGATGATTAATACGCAATACAATCTGGGTGGCGTTTAATGAATTACCGCCTATATGAAAAAAATCATCGTAAAGACCTATGTTATCAACGTTCAATATTTTTTGCCAAATATCAGCCAGAATTTTTTCATTTTTATTGCGAAATTTGATTTTGCGTTTTGATTTCACAGTGGCAAAAGGACTAGGTAATGCCTTGCGGTTTATTTTACCTGAAGGCGTTAATGGAAATGCTTTAAGCTGCACGAAAAATGCCGGCACCATGTAACTGGGTAATTTCTTTTCCAAAGCTTTTCGTAATAAATCTTCAGAGATTTTTTTATTTTTATTAGATATATAATAAGCAACAAGATATTTTTTTCCGGATTTTTCATATAATATTACTATTTGCTGACTAATGTCCGGATGTTCATTTAATGCCGTATTAATTTCACCGAGCTCTATGCGGAATCCGCGGATTTTGACCTGATCATCAGATCTTCCTTTGTAAATCAAATCCCCGTTTTTTAATAAGCTAACTAGATCGCCCGTTTTATAAAGACGTTCATGTTTATTAAGAGGGTTGTGAATAAATCTTTCTCTAGTTAAATCCGGGCGATTTAAATAACCGCGCGCCAGCCCTGCTCCGCCAATGTATAATTCCCCGGTTTTTCCTTTGGTCACAGAGAGCATGTTTTTATCAAAAATATAGAAACTTAAATCCGACAATATTTTTCCGATAATCGATCTGGATGCGTTTTTTAAATCTTTTTTACTTAAAGCACGATACGTTGCATGTATAGTGGTTTCAGTAATACCGTACATATTTATCAATAAAGGATGTTTATCACCATAAATACCCCACCAGGAACGTAGCATCTTTAAATTCAAAGCTTCTCCACCAAAAATAATATACCGCAATGAATTTAAAGATATCTTTTCCTGCAATATTATATTCATAAGCTGGTAAAAAACAGACGGAGTTTGATTTAAAACGGTAACGCCTTCTTTTTGCAATAGATAACAAAATTTTTGCAAATCCTGAGTAATATATTGTGGTACAATGACCAAACGTCCGCCATGAAGCAACGCTCCCCAGATTTCCCATACCGAAAAATCAAACGCATATGAATGAAAAAGAGTCCATACATCATTTTTGTTAAAATTAAATTTCGGTTGTGTCACAGTAAATAATCTTTGTACATTTTTATGAGTAATCAACACTCCTTTTGGAGTACCTGTCGTTCCAGAAGTATATATTACGTAAGCCAAATCTTTCACAGAGCTTTTTATTTGCGGAACAGCATGAGAGCTTTTGACAATTTGTTTCCAGTCATCATCAAGGCAGATTATTTTTTTCATTTCTTTAGACAAAAAAGACAAACGGGATAAAACATTTTTTTTGGTTAACAGCATTTTGACTTTTGTGTCACGCAGCATGAATAATAATCGATCTTGTGGGTAAGATGGATCTAATGGCACATAAGCTGCGCCGGCTTTTAAAATACCTAATATCCCTACGATCATTTCTATGCTGCGTTCGATACATAAACCAATTAAAATGTTCTTTAACGATTTTTTACCAGGATATTTTTTGCGCAAATAATGTGCTAATTGATTAGCTTTGTCATCCAGCTGCTGATAAGTCAATACCTCATTACCAAATGTCAAAGCAATACTATCAGGATGTTTTTTGGCTTGCTCCTTAAACCATTCATGAATGGTCATTTCGATACCCTCCTTGATAAGCAATTTCCGAATAAGACAGCGCTTACGTTAATTATATACACATTGTGTCTCAAAACGCGAGATGTGACTTTAATAGCATTTTAAATGGCTGAAGGCTTTTTTGCATAAATAACACACGTTATTTGGAAAAAGTATGATGTTCAAAAATTTCTTTTGCGGTGTCGAGCAATTGATTAGATTGCATTGATTTATCAGATTGTCGGGCTGCTTCGGTAATTTTGCCGCCGAATGCTGCATAAGTAACGGTTAAAGATAAAAGCGCATTAATACCGCTAAATCTGCGAAAATCTGCCATTCTTTTGCCCCATTCCGGCCCTAAGGCTTTTAGCGCGCCGGCTGCATCTATTCCATCGGTGAGAGCGTTTGTTTGATATGTATCGTATAAAGCATTAGCGATAATAGTTTCGGTGCGTTTTTGTTTGGATAGCAGGCTGGCTAAACGCTCGATCAATGATTTTGCGGTGCGGGATTTAGTTTCTTTAGCGGCCTTTTGTTTTTTTTCTTTTTTTAGAGCCTCAATCTCATCAGTTTCTTCGTGTGCTTCTTTTTTTGCTTCCTCGATTTTTTCTTTTTTTTCTTCTTGTTTTAAGGACTCAAATAATTTTGCGTTGTAATCAATTTTTAAACCGCCGCTTTTTCCGCCTTCGTCTTCATCTTTGGCGAAGAAGGCTTTTTTACGTTTTTTTAAACGGCAGGCATGGCAAACATTGCTATATTTTTTTGCATAACCGGAGGTACTTAACAAAAACTCAGAGATCGGTTTGCGAATATGGCAAATTGAGCAGACTTTTGTTCCTTTTCGATTTTTTTCCATAATTTCTATTTACTGATATATGCCTAGAAGGCCAATGACTAAACATCATTCAAAGCCGCTAGCATAAGATACCAAATTTCCAACTAAAAATAACTATAAATTCACACTAATTATAGCAAATGGGCTTAATTTTGACAGCACATAACGCGAGTTCGTTTGCAATAAACTCTTGATTGTATTGAAAAACTTGTTTGGCGCTCCTAATGTTGATTTTCTAAATCACAAGGAAAATAATAGGGGTGAGGTCAGCGCATTAGCTTGCAGTATTATGGGTATATGCTATTGTTTAATATGGGGAAACTAATGTTCTGCACTTATGCGTAACATGAGTGCGAAACTGCGAATTTTGGAGGAAAGAGGGTTATATGCCACCAGCACAGCAACAGCAAGGCGGGGGAGGACAGCATGAAGGATCCATGGGCATTGTATGGGTTATCATAGGAATATTTATATTTCTTTGGGGGGCCTGGTATTTTGCACATACTGAATTAGTTAAGTTGTTTTTTCATTTTAAGCTTTTTGAGATCACAATCATTCAATTTTTTGCTGATGTTCTTGGCCAAACAAAATCACTGATTTTAAGCGCTAATCCACAACAAGTTTCGTTTCCTACAGTTGTACTTGTTGCGGGTAAAGTGGGATATTATTTACGGATTCCATTAGTTATCATCATGGTGTTACTGGGAGTGGTGCTTTATTTTAAAAGTGCTACAACTGGTTTTAAACGTACTCATAATATGAAGTCGTTGCTTAACTCTGAAACAGAGATTTGGCCGTATGAGTCCCCGGTAATGTCATTGGATTTAGTAAAAGAGGATATTGACAAAGGGGCATGGGCGATGGCGTTATCGCCGATGCGTTTTGCAAAAAAATATAAATTATTAAAAGTAAAAAAAAGAGAAACGAAAGAAAGAGTGCTTGGAAGCCGTGAAAAAATAGTAGCAACAGTTTTAAAAAATAAAGCAAATAAAATTTTTGCAGCACAATTAGGATATTTGTGGCCGGGAGCAGAAAATCTTAAGCCGCATGTTAAAGCTCTTTATGCTGCCTTTGCGGCAAAAGCAGCAAGAAAATCGGATGAATCAAGAGAACTTTTAAATAAAATTTCGCATTCTGCAAAATCAGGAAAATTAGATTTTTCTGGTACAGAAGAATTATTAAAGAAATATAAAAATTATCCTGCTGTTGTTGAAATTAACCAAAAACACGCTTATTTACTTACGGTGATGGCTTCGATGTTGCAATTAGCCCGTACTGATGGGGTTATTTCGAGCGCTGAATTTCTTTGGTTAAAGCCGGTTGATAGAAAATTGTGGTTTATGTTGAATGCGGTTGGTCGACAGACAGTCATGAGTGAAGTAGCAGGTCCTTTTGCTCATTGGTTGGCGGAGAAAGAAATGGGAACCGCTTTAAAAACGCCCATGATTGAAGAAGCGGTAATAGGATTGGAAGAAGCGATCAGTAATATTATTTATAAACCGGATGTTGAGCAATGAACATGGTGTCAGACACCCTCCTTTGACGGGTGCCTGACACCCATGATGAGAGGTATTAATGGTACTACGAGGCCTGGAAAGCAGACATGAACAAGATCCAACGCAACTGATTCGTGATGTCAGAACGTTAGGTCAGCGTGTGCGTGATTTTTTTCAAGATGCACGAAATGCGGCAATGATATTAATAGCATTGGCTGTTTCTGCTTTTTTCTTTGAAGGAATTGTTGATTTTATTTTTGTGCTAGCTGTTGGCATTTTTCTTTATTCTTATACCCGCAAAGCGATGTTGCCGTTTCGCATGCCAATGCGAGCAAAAAGAAAAGATTATAATGATTTACAGCCTGATGGCAAAACTCCAAAAATGGCTGGAGGAATTTGTTATTATGGTAACGAAAAAAACACGAATGAAGAATTGTGGTTTAACAATGAAGATATGCGGACGCATACTTTAATTTTCGGTTCAACCGGAAGTGGTAAAACTGAAACGTTGGTTTCGTTGGGATATAATGCGTTATTATTTGGTAGTGGATTTATTTATGTCGATGGTAAAGGTGATAATACGTTATTTTCTAAAATATTTTCTATGGCGCGGGCGTTAGGCCGGGAAGATGATGTATTGTTGGTTAACTTTATGACAGGTGCGCGTGATATTGTTGGACCGCAGGAACATCGTTTGTCGAACACCTTAAACCCATTCGCCAATGGCTCATCAAGTATGTTATCACAATTGGTTGTTAGCATGATGGCATCGGCGAGTCAATCTCCAGATGGAGACATGTGGAAAAATCGTGCGATTTCGTTTGTAGAAGCGTTGATGAAACCTTTGGTATACATGCGTGATCAGGGAAAAATTTTACTGGATGCGAACGTTATTCGTAATTATTTTGAGTTAGATCGGCTTGAATCAATCGTGATTGACAAAGTTTTTCCGCGCCAAGGCCAAGAATCTGTGAGTTTAGCTGATGTTCCGCCAGTAGTAATAGAGCCGTTATATAATTATGTAGTAAACTTACCTGGTTATAATAAAGAGAAAAAAGGCCAACAGGTTTCACAAGTTTTAGAGCAGCATGGTTTTATTACTATGCAGTTAGTGCGGGTATTTACTTCTTTGGCAGACACTTACGGGCATATTTTAAGAACCAATTTAGCAGAAGTTGATTTAAAAGATGTAGTGTTAAACCGTCGTATTTTAGTAGTATTGTTACCCGCGCTGGAAAAATCTCCAGATGAATTATCAAACCTAGGAAAAGTAATTATTGCATCATTAAAAGCAATGATGGCAGCGGGATTAGGTGAAGAAGTCGAAGGAGAGTATAAAGATATAGTTTTGCGCAAACCAACTAATGCTCCAACTCCTTACATGTGTATTCTTGATGAGTATGGATATTATGCGGTTGAAGGTTTTGCGGTAGTTCCAGCCCAGGCGCGCTCGTTAGGATTTTCGGTAGTATTTGCAGGGCAAGATTTACCTGCTTTTCAAAAAGCTTCAAAAGAAGAAGCAGCATCAATTGGTGCAAATACTAATATTAAAATTGCAATGAAATTAGAAGACCCGGTTGAAACGTGGGAATTTTTCTCTAAAACCGCAGGTGAAGCATTTGTGACTAAAGTTGATTCATTTCAAACAAATGCACAAAGTGTTACAAACACTTATCTTGATGCTAGGAGCGCTTCTTCAGAAAGGCGCGCCAGAGTTGATTTATTGGATTTAAAAGAACAAGGTTTGGGTGAAATGCATATATTTTTCAAATCAAAAATTGTGCGCGCCAAATCGTTCTATGCTAATCCTCAACCAGTAGCAAAAATGAGATTAAATCAATTCCTGAAAGTTGATAAACCATCGACTAGAAAGTTAATTGAATTTGAAGAACGCTTACATCGTATTGAAGAGTTAGTTGAATCTGGAGATTTGACTTTACCGGAAATTGAAACTAGTTCTGAAATTAAATTGATTGCCGATACAATCAGAAATGATTCGGCACCAACCTTGATTGAACGAGGCGTGGCAGCATTAATTGCATACCATGATAAAAAGGCAGCATTGTTCGAAACTGATTTTGAAAAAATTTCAGCAGAAGAGGAAGAACAGATTAGTGAAGACAGCTTGGATGTGTTTACTAAGGTTAATTTGCCGGATTTAACTAGGGAAATGATCAGCGAAGACGAGTTACCAAATTTTGGAGCTGTATTGTTACGAAAAGCTCAATGTGCACAACAGTTAGAATATGTGGTGCGTTTATTTGGCAAATCTGATCAGCAAGCGGCAAGCGTTACTCAGGAACTTATTAAAGATATGCAATTGGCAACCAGTTATCCCCCAATGATACATGATATTTCTGAGCCATCAGAAATTGTACAATTAACCCAGGAATTAATTGATTCATTGCAGGAGGAAGAAGAAGCCGAAGAATGGTCTGAAGACGAAGGGTTTGATGAAGAAGAATCTGATGATGAATTGTCTGGTGAAGAGGAGCCTGATGAAGAAGAATCTGATGATGAATGGTCTGATGAAGAGGAGTCTGATGAAGAAGAATCTGATGAAGAAGAATCTGATGATGAATGGTCTGATGAAGAGGAGTCTGATGAAGAAGAATCTGATGATGAATGGTCTGATGAAGAGGAGCCCGATGAAGAAGAATCTGATGATGAAGAGTCTGATGAAAAGGGTGGCCGATCATGAAATTTTTAATGAATTATAAGCGCTATTTCGATACTATGATAATAATAGGTGTCAGACACCTCTTTAAAGGATAGATAAATATGAAGAACAAGAGCGGATTAATAATCGTAATGTTGTTGGGTTTAACAATCGGATTTTTATGCGGTTGTACCAACAATGGTAAGTGTGTGCATTGCAACTACGATTTAAAATATGGTTCATTTTGTTCGTTAGCCAGGCAAAAATTATTAGCTGATAAATTGCGTTATAAAGGTGCACAGGTTAGTTATTTTGGGGATTGTATTTATATAATTTTTCCTTCGAGAATGTTGTTTGTAAAAGGGTCTGCTAATTTAAGGCCGGAAGCATATAGTCCACTTAATCTTATGACAGCATTTTTAAGGTGTTATCAAAAAATAACTGTGCGTGTGATCGGATTTGCCGATACACAAGAAAGTGGAGGTAATGTTTCTCTTGCATACCAACAAGCACAGAAAGTGGTGAATGATTTATGGCGAAGGCGAATTGATGCGCGTCTGATGTATTCATCTGGCGGAAGAGCTAAAACGAAGGTAGAAGAAGCGCATTGGGGGAATAGAATAGAGATTATTACAAAAAGGCTGCCTTAAAGCTTGTGTAGATTATATCTCTGTTATATAGTCAGAATATAAGTTAACTACTTGATGAAATGTAAATAAAGGTTATGAATTATGGTACATGATGCATTAGAGTTGGTAAAATTACGCAGTAATTTTTATCGCGACAGCTATCGTAAAGTTACCATGGCATTGTTGGGAGCGATAATTATTATTGTCGCATTAGTTGGCATTGTGATTTTTTTGATTGTTAGCAGACCAACACCGAAATACTTTGCTACTACTGATTCTGGCAGAATTATTCCTTTAATTCCTTTAAATCAGCCCAATCTTAGCGAGAATAATGTATTGCAGTGGGCAAGCCAAGCATTAGTATCAATTTTTTCATTTGATTTTTTACACTATCAACGTTCTTTTCAAGAAAGCAGGAAATATTTTACTACATCCGGTTGGAATAGTTTTATGGAGGCATTATCACAAGCAAAAACTATTCAAACAGTTAAAGATCAAAGATTAATAGTTTCTGCTGTTTTAAATGGAGCACCAATTATCTCCAATCAATATATAATTGGAGGACGTTATACTTGGGAAGCACAAATACCATTATTGATATCTTATCAAGGTACAAATTCTTATAGTGATAACATACTTGCAACTTTAAAAATTCAGAGAGTCTCAACTTTAGATAATCAATATGGGATAGGTATTACGGAAATTGTAATGCAGCGAGGAAAGTAAAAAGTAAAAGGTGACTAATACATGCTTTATAGGGGCAAATTGAGGGGATGGATTTTGACAGGGATAATTTGGATAAAAACTATCGTACTTTGTGCGGTGGTCGGATTGTTAGTCATACCAGTTTTTACCATGGCAAATTCGGTTAAAAGCTCTTCCGCACTCATGTCATTAGTCAAATCATTTGGTAGTGGTGATCAGGAACAGCAGTCATCTCAAAGCACGACACAGCAATTAAGTTTAACACCAGTACAAACGAGCCAAAAATCTAGCCAATATGATCCGCATGGTGTTTTTACTACATCTTCTCCTTTTGAAGAGCAAGCTTTTCGGAATGTGTCACGGCAAGCTTTGCCGATGACGCCGGAGCAAATTGTTCGCCTAAAACAAATGCTGGCGGAAACGCAGCGGGCGCAAGCCACATCGGCTGATGCACCGCCTAAGCCAGTATCTACTACGCAAATGGTTGATCTTGCTCCTGGTTCGGTTCCTACGCCAATCAGGATGCAGCAGGGCTTTATTACATCAATTGTCTTTGTTGATAATACAGGCGCTCCCTGGCCAATTGAGTCTTGCAATATTGGTAACCCAAAGGCTTTCAATCTATTGCCATGGCAGCCAGGCAGTAACACAATCATGATACAGGCGCTTAGTATGTATACATATGGCAATATTGCAGTGAAATTGCAGGAGCTTGCTACCCCTGTAATGTTGACTTTAGTACCAGGACAAAAAGTAGTTGATTATCGGGTTGATCTGCGAGTGCAACAAGCTGGGCCAAATTCACAAGGTGAGGCTACTAGTGATACTTTACCTGCGGGAGCAAAGGATGTCTTGTTGGGGGTCTTAGATGGTGTTCCGCCAGATGGAGCGCAGCCATTAGAGGTTTTGGGGGGAGATTGTCAAGCATGGCAGTTAGGAAATAAAATGTATCTACGTACAAGGTTTACAGTTTTATCGCCTAGTTGGATTGCGGTAATGACCAGTTCTGATGGAACCAAAGCTTATGAAATGAACAGAAGTTCAGATGTTTTGGTATCAAGATATGGAAAAACGGTTAATTTAAGGATAAGGGAAAGATAATGGCAAAGATAACCGAAATGTTTCGACAAGCTAAGAAAAGAAATTTGGTAATCTTGTTGATAATTATCATTGTTGTTGCGCTATTTATTGGGTTTTATTTATCTCGATCTCCTTCTTCTACTGAGCGTGGAACTACACAGTTACCACAAGTGCCTTCAGAGGCTAAGTTTACACCAGGCGCCAAAGGGCTATCAAAAGAATATCTAAAAACTTTACTACAATCTGAGCAAGAAACTGCACAACAAGCATTACAAAAAGGTAAAAGTGCATTACCAACTTTAATTGGAACTGATACCGGTACACCACCTAGTACAGCATTAACTGATGAACAAAAATGCGGTTATTGTTGCCGTATGTTGCAAGCTTATTGTCAGAAAATGGGACGTCCTGTTTCTGGTGCTACTAATGATTTAGTAAATCAGATGCAAACTGCTGGAGAAATTTCACCGGATGCTGCTGCACAATTAAAAGCCTTAGCTGACCAAGGAGCATCGGTTAATGATTATAAAGCGGCATTGGATCGTTTAGTAAAAGAAGGTAAATTAACTCCTGAACAAGCTAAAAAATTATTAGCAGCTTATCGTAAAGAGCATGGCATTACCGCACCTACTAAAGTGAGTAATTTAGCTGATGAAATGGCAGATGCTGGCCAAATATCAGAAGATACGGCGGACCAGTTAAATAAATTAGCAAATCAGGGCTTATCAGTTGGTGATTATAAAGCGGCATTGGATCGTTTAGTAAAAGCAGGGAAATTAACCCCCGAACAAGCTAAAAAATTATTAGCTGAATATAGACACAAGCATCAAATGCAGACACCAAGAGCAGCGTTGGCCGATAAATTAGTTGATCGGCTAGTTGGATCGGGAAAATTATATCCAGAAGATGCGGCTATGCTTAAGCGGCTTAGTTCTGAAGGAGTATTACCAAGCAAATATGGAGAGGCTTTAAATCGTTTAGTAAAAGAAGGCAAGCTTTCGCCAGCGGAAGCGCAAAGATTGTTATCCGCATATGTTGCCCAACGCGGGGATACTGTGCCTTCAACGGGTGATGCTAAGATGGATGCATTAAATCAGTCTCAAGAAAAACAAGATTTATTACGACAGCAGCAAGCTTTAAATGAAGAGCAGGCAAAACAAGCAACACAGATGGCAGAACAACAAGCTGATTTTCAAAAACAACAGGCAGAAATGCTAGCTGCTGCTGAAGGTGCAGTTAAGCAGCAAGCACAAAAACTATTTGCTGCCTGGAATGTAGTGCCACAACAAGTTGTTAAAGTCTCTATTGAGAAAAAGAATGGTGGTGAAGGAGAGGCTGGTACAGCAGGTCAAAATATGGCAGGTGGTGTCGGCGGCGGTGCACAAAGCGGATCATCATTGAGCCAATTTCCACTAATAAAGGCAGGCACGATAATGTTTGGGGTTTTGGATACGGCAGTTAATAGCGATCGCGCCGGCCCAGTTATGGCTACTCTTGTTTCTGGTAAGTATAAAGGGGCTAAATTATTAGGCAGCTTGTCGCGAACTTCTGACGGGCAGCGAGTAGTATTGAAATTTAATCAAATGAGCATGCCGGATTGGCCGGATGTTCTGCAAATTAATGCGGTTGCGATGAATCCTGATGATGCACATACGGCTATCGCTAGTAGTGTAGATAATCACTATTTACTACGTTATGGTTCATTGTTTGCAGCTAGTTTCTTGTCTGGTTATTCGGAAGCAATTACTAATGCTGGGACTACCTCATTGGGTTTAGGGGTAATTCAGGTGACACATCCAAACTTAAGCACAAGAGATAGAACATTGGTTGGATTAGGAGAAGTCGGTAAAAATTTAAGTGATGCTACCCGCGATATTTTTGATAATACTAAGCCAACAGTTAGAGTTAATGCAGGAGTAGGCATTGGTGTTTTGTTTATGAGCAATGTTAGTAAAAAGCCGTTTGTTGCTGAAGTTTCAGCTAGCAAAGCTGCTTCTGCTACAACGCCAACAACTACTGCTACAACGGCTACAAATGCTGCTGCAACTACGACTACTACAGAAACAAAAGTTGATAGGAATATTAATGTAAGTGAGGCTGATGGTAGAGAATGGAATGCGAGGAGAAAAGTTAGCGAAGTAAAAAAACAAATTTAAAGATAGGCAAATGAGTGGTTTTCCCGCGAATTTAATAAAGCAGATTGCTTTTCACATGAACCCTGAAATATAGGAGTGAAGTGTTATGACTGTGGATGATAATGATAACACAGGATATCAATTGAACGAGGATGAAGAGACGGTTTATGAACCTGAAGAAGAACATTACAATACAGGTTCTGAACCAAGTGCGCCAAAGAAGAAACCATCCAAAAAGAAAGTAATTATAGCTATTATAATAATAGCAGTAGTGCTTTTTTTTGGTTATAAAATTATTCATTCTATAGGTAGCAAAAAAGTAATTAAATCCACGCCGACGCCTTCAGTTACTAAAACAACTCCTGCAGTCACTCCAGTATCAGCAGTTACTTCGGCTCCAGTGATTAAAAAAGCAGAACCAACTGCCAAAACAACCGAAGCGATTAGTAAAATCACGCAGCTACAACAGCAAAGTTCTACAGCGATAGATGCTCTTAAGCAGCAGCAGCAGAGTAATCAATCATCTTTACAAGAGATTCATCAAAAGCTGTCAAATATAAATGAGAGAATTAACAGCATACAAAATTTAACCCAAAGTACATCATCAAAAGTCCAAGAAATGAGTAGTATGCAGCAACAAGTCAGAAGATCAGCGCTGGCTCGCAAAAGCAGGATCAGAGCTGCTAGTGCTCGCGCGCTTCGCCGCAAAAAAAGCTATTTTGTTCAAGCAGTTATACCTGGGCGAGCATGGTTGCGGGGGGCGGATGGTTCTGCTATAACAATAAGCAAGGGGGACATAATTCCTGGGTATGGTAAAGTAGTATCAATTGACCCTTTTAGTGGTACAGTTGTGATGAGCTCAGGAATAAGATTATATTACGGAGTTAAATAACTGACGTTATGTAGTAAGAAGCATTTTGGTGATAGTACACCGGTTTTTGCTTACGTTAGTGTGATATGCGATTAGCGCCACGGAAGTTATCCCGGAAGCCGCATAGCGGCTATCCGGGATCCACCGTGAATGTGTTTATATTGTGCGTTGTTCGTAGAATTTGATTGATGTGCGTAACGTGAATAAGTGATTGAAATAATGGGGTTAAAACTTGATAAATTTTGCTGATATTATCAAGCATCTTAATGAACAGGTGCCTGATTTTTGGAGATTGGCAACAGCAGTTACTTTTGTAATGGGGTTGTTTTTTGCATTTAAGTCATTTTTTGAGTTTAAAATTTATGGCGAAATGCGGGTTATGATGTCTTATTCAACTAACATCATGAAGCCGCTTTCAACTTTGATTGTGGCAGTAGTGTTGTTGTTTTGGCCGGATGTAATACATCATACTATGTATACATTTTTCCAGCATACACGGCCTTATAGCGCTGGGCAAGAAGGATTTGATCCTACTGCTACGTATGTGATGGCTGGCCATATTGTGCAAATTATTGGATTTGTCGCATTTATTCGTGGCTGGGTTTTGTTGGCAAGAGCAGCTCATTCGGGAGGGCAACAGCCGGGAATGGTTGGCAAGGGAATCACCCATCTTATTGGGGGAATTTTTGCGGTCAACATTTTTGAAACATGGCGAATAATCCAAGCAACGTTTGGAATTTCGTCGTAGATTAAGGAAATAAAACGGGGGAAATTATGAAAATTTGTAAAATTGTAAAAAGCATATTATTGACGGTGTTATCATTTAGCTGTTTTTATGCTAGTTTTGCTTTTGCTGATGATTCTGGGTTTGGTTACATGGCATCAACATTAGTAGGCAACTTCCCAGCCATTGCCAGATTAATAACCGGAGCTTCATTTTTAGCAGGTTTGGGTTTTGCTTTTGCTTCAATCATGAAATTTAAGCAGCATAAAGACAATCCAACTCAAATTCCAATTGGTACACCAATCGCAATGTTGTTTATTGCAGTAGCATTGCTATTTTTACCTGCATTATTTAAAGCCGCTGGTACATCAATGGGTTTAAGTGAAGCTGGTATTATTAGTGGTGTGATCAGTTTCTAACACGAGTGAAATGTGGGCGTTAAATGGCGGAAAAGTTTGCTTTACATTTATCAACAAACCCTGAAAGCTTTTTGCTTTTCCAAAAAAGAAGGGCAGATACGGCTTTTGGGGCTGTGCGTGATAAAGTATGGCAACGTGATACATACACTTGTCAATTTTGTGGTTTTCAGGCGCAACAGTATCAAGAAGTAATTAATCTCGACGATAATTATCGCAATAATAAATTCAGCAATATGGTAACTGCATGTTGTTTTTGCGCACAATGTTTTTTCATTGAAAATGTTGGGCAGGGCGGATTTGGCGGAGGAAAATTAATTTATCTTCCAGAGTTGAGCCAAGCGGAATTAAATAGTTTTTGTCATGTTATTTTTTGTGCTTTGGCTAATGGTGCGGGATATAGTGATGTTGCACAATCTGTATATCGTGATTTAAAATTTCGTGCTCAGCCGATTGAAGAAAAGTTTGGTGAAGGGATGAGTAGACCACATGTTTTTGGTCAAATGATAGCAGAGTGCGGAAAAGATCAAGATGTTTTAAAAAACGCACTAAGACAATTTCGTTTATTGCCAACATATGCGAAGTTTAAAAAGCAATTAGAAACTTGGGCAGCATCAGCAGCGCAAGAATTAGGATAGGTGTCAAATCTAGACTTGAGACTTGACAAGCCAAATCAAGTCTCAAGTCTAGATTTGACACCCGGAGATATTTATGGCGAATTTTGTTCAGGCATTATTTGATAACATTGATACTTTTCTTGCGTGGTTAAGTTCTTCTTTAAAACAAACAACAGAGTCATATTGCGCTCTTGAAACTGCTGATGATACTTATACTTTAGTGGGCCATGATGGTTCATTAATGTCTATTATTAAGTTAGAAGGCATTACCCATTTAATGGGATCCGAAGAGTTTGATCGAATTCATGAAGGAATTTCCTTGGCCTTTCAGGCGAACATGAAAAATCCTGGGAATGCTTTTCAGTTTTTCTTTTCTTATGATAAAGAAGGAGTAGATGAAGAATTAAAAGAAATTTTATTTGCAGCAGAAAATACTGCAAAACGATTAGAACTAAATTTAAAAGATTTATTTAATGAAAGAGTAAATTATTTGTCACAATATTGTGGGCGGGAAAGATTATACTTAGCATTATGGACACGGCCATTTGTATTATCGAGCGAACAACTTAAGCGTGCGATGAAAGAAAAAGGAAAGTTTATTAGCAAAGGAAAAATTCCCCCACTAAAAGATGCGCAAAATATCTTAGCGGCAATTCCCGAAATACGAGATCATCATAATTCATTAGTAAAATCAATTGTGCATGATTTTGATACTTTAGGTCTTGATGCGCAGTTATTGGAAGTACATGATGCAGTTAAAGCAATGCGCGAAACTACCGATCCGGAATTTACCGCGCGAGATTGGCGGCCGGTATTACCGGGTGATAAAATCCCAGTACGAGATGTAAAAAGAACTATTGGTGAAGCGTCTGGATTGATGTGGCCGACACTCGCAAAACAAATTTTACCGCGAGACGCAGAAAATTTAGATTTAAAAGCTTGTCAGATTGGCGATCGTATTTATACTTCAGTTTTTATCGAATTATTTCCGCAAGATATCAAACCGTTTTTCCATTTATTTAATCGGGTTATTGCAGCTCAAATTCCATGGAGAATTTCATTTTTTGTTGAAGGCGGCGGAATGGGAGCTATCAGATTAAAATCGGTGATTGCGGCAATCTTAAGTTTTGCTTCACCGCAAAATAAATTATTAAGTAATGCTGCACAAATGCTGCAATATGTAGAAGTTAATACCGATGACGCAGTAGTAAAATTGCGAGTTGCGCTATCAACTTGGGCTACCGTTGGGGATAGAAATTTATTACGTATGCGTGCCGCTGAGCTTGCACGCGCGATTGAAGGATGGGGCACATGTGAAGTTTCAGAAATTTGTGGTGATGCTTTTGCTGGAACTGTATCAAGTATGTTAGGTGTTACCACCGAAAGTGTTGCGACTGCTTCAGCTGCGCCTTTATCTGATGTTATTTATATGTTGCCGTTTACGCGTCCTGCATCGCCCTGGAAAAGTGGTGCGGTATTATTGCGTTCTCCAGATGGTAAGCCTTGGCCTTATCAGCCTGGATCGAGCCAACAAACTACTTGGATTGATTTATTTTATGCGCGACCTGGTTCAGGTAAATCAGTATTGTCGAACACAATTAATTTAGGTTTATGTTTGGCGCCAGGAATTCAGCGTTTGCCACGAATTGCAATTATTGATATTGGGCCTTCAAGTAGTGGACTTATTTCTTTACTTCAGGAAGCATTACCAGAAGAAAAAAGACATTATGTCGCTTATCACCGTTTGCGTATGACTCCAGAATATTCAATCAATCCATTCGATACGCAGTTAGGATGTCGTTATCCTACAGCGCAAGAACGTAGTTTTTTAGTTAATTTTCTTTCTTTATTAGCCACGCCACTTGGTGCAGCTAAACCTTACGATGGCATTTCAGATATGGCTGGTTTAGTGGTGGATGAGCTATATAAACATTTTGCTGACGAAGCGAGTCCGCGAGTTTATACCGCGGGAATGGAATCAGTAATTGATGGTATTTTGGAAGAAATTGGCTTTGTGATGGATGAACATACCACTTGGTGGGAAATTACCGATGCATTGTTTGTTGCAGGATTTGTGCATGAAGCAATGTTAGCGCAGCGTTATGCAATGCCGTTAATTGCCGATGCAGTTTCAATTTGTCGTATTCAGGCAATTGAAGATTTATATGGACAAGTTAAGGCGCCAACCGGTGAACCGTTAATTGCTACTTTTGGCCGAATGATTTCCAGCGCGGTGCGTGAATATCCAATTTTATCGCGTATTACTAGTTTTGATATTGGTGATGCGCGAGTTGTTTCGCTTGATCTGGATGAAGTTGCAAAAAGTGGCGGCGATGCAGCGGACAGGCAAACTGCAGTTATGTATATGTTGGCGCGTTATGTTTTGGCAAGACATTATTATTTGACTGAAGATAATATAACCGAAATGCCAGCTCAATATCAAAGTTATCATAGCGAAAGAATTGCTGAAATTCGTGATGATCCTAAACGTTTAGTTTACGATGAATTTCATCGCACTTCAAAAACCCAAGCGATTCGCGATCAGGTTGTAATTGATATGCGCGAAGGTCGTAAATGGAATGTGCAAATTGCATTGATTTCACAGTCGTTGGATGATTTTGACAAAATCATGGTAGAGTTTGCGACATCAATATTTATTATGGATGCCGGACCTATGCAGGCAATCAAACATTCTGCTGAAGTGTTTGGTCTATCGCAAACCGCACAAAATGCGTTGAGAACTCGCGTACATGGTCCGCGTGAAGGTGGTGCAACATTCTTAGCACAGTTTTCAACTAAGCACGGATTGAATATTCAGTTGTTAACTAACACTATTGGCCCGGTTGAATTATGGGCATTTAGTACTACAGCAGAAGATGCGAATTTACGTAACAAACTTTATCAACGTTTAGGACCAATCGAAGCAAGACGAGTACTTGCCAATTTATTCCCTGCTGGTTCGGTTAGAGCGATACTAGAAAGACGTTTGGCTAAAATAAAAGAAGAACAAGGATTTATCGAAGACGCAGCCAAAATTAGCATGATCGATCAACTAGTCGAAGAAATTATCACCGCTTATACTGCGAATCCGAATGTTAAGTATTTGTCGTAAGTATGATTAAATATTGACACCGCTATATAACTCATATATTATAACTCATATATTATGAGTTAAGAGAAAAGGCAATGTCTTTAAAGAGAGAAGAAAGTGAATTTTTCCCGCGGGGAGTAGCATTAGGTAATAATTTCTGTAATAGAGTACATGAGCAGGCGCGTTTGACGAATAATATAAAGTCAGTTGTGGCCACCCTGGTAACTTCTCCTCGGCGTTATGGAAAAACAAGTTTGGTGCTTAATGTTTTGCGTAAACATCAAATAATTTTTGCCTATATTGATTTATATGCGGAAATGGATGAGCAAGGGGTAAGCAGCGCCATTCTTAACGGTATAGGAAATGTATTATATAAATTAGAATCCATGCCTAAAAAAGCTTTTAAATTTGTTGCGGATTTTTTTGCAAACTTAAGCATTAGTTTTAGATTTAAAGGCGCAGAAATTAAAGTTGAATTTCTCGGAGCGCGAAAATCATCGGGAAAATTAATACTTACAACTTTAAGAAATTTGGACGCAATTTTACAAAAGAAAAAGAAAAAAGTTGTTTTATTTATTGATGAGTTCCAGCGAATCGGAGAAATTTCTGATTCTATAACAATTGAGGGGGCGCTACGAAATATAGCACAGCAAACTAAAAACATATGTTTTATTTTTTCTGGAAGTAATCGGCATATGCTGAATTTAATATTTGATGATCGCAAAAGGCCTTTTTATAATTTATGCGATAAAATCATATTAGACCGCATAGACAAAAAAGATTATATACCGTTTATTCAGAAAAAAGCTGAAAAACGGTGGGGCAAGCGATTAACTGCAGAAGCTATGGATGAAATTTTTGAGTTGGTAATACAGCACCCGTATTATTTAAACGTATTATGTCATAGATTGTGGTATGAAAATAAACCTCCAACGGCATCAAAAATTATCGCGGAATGGGGGAAATATGCACAAGAAGAAAAAAGCAGGGTAATGGCTGATTTAGATCAGTTGAGCAGGAATCAGGCTAAAGTTGTAATTGCAATATCGAAGTATGGCAGAGAGCATTTGCCCACTAGTAAAGAGTTCTTGCATCTTACAAAAATGTCATCATCTAGTGTAATACAGGCGCTTGAAAAATTAAAAATAATGGACTATTTATATGTTAATGCAGAAGGCAAATATCAAGTTCTTGACCCATTAATTGAATATTTGTTTATGTAAAAAACGTAAGTTATGGTCGATTAACTAGTCGAAGAAATTATCACCGCTTATACCGCAAATCCGAATGTTAAGTATTTGTTGTAGGATTTGATGAAGCTATTTTAAGTTAAAATTATCGTATGTTTGGCAAACATATATTTACTTTATTCTTATATAAAGCTTTTTTAATGTTTTGGCTTCTTTTCCTTTTGGATTTTTAATTGATTCCCCTCGCATTTTCTCCATCTCGCCTTTGCTAAAAAAACTATAAATTTTATTTTCCACTAGTTTTGTTGGCATTGATTGTGATTTGGATTGTGATTTGGGAGGTAATAGATAGCTTAAAATTTCGTAGATTATTTCAAGTGGTAAACGGTAGAATGTGTTTTCTTCCGATCTAGTAGCTGATAGCATTGGCAATAATGCCCGAGTAAAGTCTGTTTCTCCATTATCTTCATTTAAGATTATGTTTCTAAATGGTATGGGTTTTTGTTTGGGTTTTTGTTTCGGTGGGATTAAATAACTAATACAGTTTTTGATTGTATGTAGTATCCCGTTTTTTTTCTTAGAGTGTCTGCTAGTAAAATAATTTAAAGCATTAAGAATCTTATCTATTTCTTTAGCATTTTTGCCTACAAAGAGTTTATTATTATCAATTTTGATTGTAGCGACCTTTTGTGGAATAGCTTTAAAGATTTTAATTAAGTTATCAGTGGTTTTTTTACCAAGATTATTATTGCTCAGATTAAGCGATTCTCCTTTAAAAGCTTCAACAACTTTAATTAATTTATCAGTGGTTTTTTTACTGAGGTTATTGCCGTTTAAATTAAGCGACTTTCCCTTAAATGCTCCAACAATTTCAACTAATTCTTTACTGGTTTTTCTGTTGAGCTTATTATTACTCAAATTAAGAAGTTCTCCCTTAAATGCTCTAACAAGTTTAGCTAATCTATCATCGCTTATTTTGTGACAATCATTGTCACTTAAATTGAGCGATTTTCCATTAAATGTCCCAACAATTTTAACTAATGTATGAAAGGTTTTTTTACTAATGCTGTATTGGCATAAATTCGGATTGTTAAAAATTTTAGCCAATTCAACATCGGTTATTGCAAAAAGTTCATTGTTACTCAAATCAAGTAACTCTCTATTAAGAGCCCCAACAATTTTTACTAATTTATCACAGTTTATTTTGTAAGAATCGTATTCGCCTAATTCAAGTGAGATTTCATCGCACGCAATTTTAATTGATTTGTCGCTGATTTCTGTATCAAGTGAATTCAAGCTAAAGATAAGCAACTTTCCTTTAGAGCCTTTGACAATTTCCACTATTTCATTCGCGGTTTTTTTAGAAGGGTCATCCAACTTAATCGGTTTTTCTTTAGGTGATTGTTTATACTTATTATACATAATTACCTCTTATTCTTCTTTTTATTAAAAATTATGTGTCCTAAAATTATTTTCATCTAGCTATATTTCAGATGAATAATTTTAATTATAGGTGCTCAATCTTAAGGTTTTCTTAAGAGATCAAAGTTTGCACAAATACCTTTACGAATAATTAATGAGTTATACGAGTGAGCGTGGTGTAATTAGTGTTTTTGGGTAAAAAAGTGAGGTAAAATAAATATAATAAATTGTAAAAGGAGCTTAAAAATGGGGAAGAAAATAGCCGTATTTTGGCCGGGGGACTATCGGGAATTACCGAATAAAGATGCGTTACCGGAAGTTGAAGCTGCGACGCAGCAGCTTGAAAAGGCATTAAAAAAACTAGGTGCCGATCCTTACCGCATTAAAGGCTATATCACCAAGCCTAACGAAGCAATCGAGAAGCTAAGCAATATTGATGATCCGTTAATTGGAATTTATGCGCATTGGGTTTATGGGCCGCACACAACTGATGGAGTGGTTGGCAAAGATAATCCTTTGTTGTTGGTGAGTAATTTTTCTGGTACTTGGCCAGGTTTGGTTGGATTGTTAAATACAGCGGCATGTTTGGAAAGCGTAAATCGCAAATGCAGTCGTATTTGGTCAGCGGCGGAAGATTGGTGTAATGACAAAAATTTTATGCGGCGTCTTTCCGAATGGTATGAAAATGGATGCATTAATTATTCGGAAAGTGAAATTTCTTATCAAGCAAATATTCCAGATGTGGCACAAAAAATTGCGAATCAAGTTTTCGCGGAGATTAAACAACGTAGAATTTTAGCGTTAATGTTTGGTGATACTTCAATGGGGATGATTAATGGTTATTTTGGTCCACGCTTGCTTAATCAGCATGGTTTTACCGAACATAAAATTGATCAAGCGTGGATTATCGATCGTGGTCGTAATATTAAGCAACAACGCATCGATGATGCATATGAATTCGTAAAAAAACATGGTGTAACTTTTC
>JASFHH010000019.1:0-28665 GCA_050123335.1 Gammaproteobacteria bacterium | reverse complement strand
TCAAGCCAACTGGAATTAAGAATAAAATACTCGCCGCAATAAAGAAAAAGATCAATTGCTGCCCAAAAATCGCAATCGATGGTAAGTTCCTGATGCCATCAATCGCGCCACTCATCAGCATAGTTAGAGCAAATACGCCAATACAAGCTTTTTTGTTCATTTTTTTCACCTTTTTTAAACCCAAGACATTGAAATTATAGGATAAATCGCATCAAAAACATAGTGAATCATTTTAATTAAGCGATGAAAATATATGAGTTTACTTCCGGTATTTCAAAATCATCTAGTACTAAAGATTTGGTTGGTAGAGACATTGTTCTTACTCCTACTCTAAGTTACTTTCATTACATATGCCTCCCCGTTAGAACCCTGCGTGCGATTTTCCCGCACAAGGCTCCTCAGCTCAGCATTCCCCGCTTCGGCGTTAACGTATACAGCGAAATGTATATTTTCGGCTTTGGTAACGGATATCTTTCTAAGTAGTTATTAAACTTTTCCCAAGTCATACTTTTCCTTTGACTTCGTCTGTTTAGCCACTTAAATACTATCCTAACCACTCGCCAATAAAATTGCTTTATGCTTCGATAATTTTCACTGATTCCAAAGTAATTGTAATGTCCTATCAATTTGGCTTTCAGCGTTTTCATCCAGTCTCTTAACTGCAAACTGTTTCTGACATTCCTTACATATTCCGTGATTTCTCTCAACTTGCTTCGTAGATTTCCTTTTGTGGTCTTGTGACCAATCTTAAAGTACCCTCTCCTGCTCGTCGCACAATAGTGTGTAAATCCAAGAAAATCGAAAGTCTTTGCCTTCTTTCCAGTTTGTCTTGACCGTTTCCACGTTCTCCTGCCAAATTCCACTATCTTTGTCTTATCCGGCGATATTGCTAATCCAAACTTGGCTAACCTATCTTCCAGTTGTTTCAGAAATTCTTTCGCATCTTCCAGTGTTTCACAACACACTACAAAGTCATCACAATACCTTATTTCTTGCATGTATCCTTTAGCTTTCGGTTTGACTTTGTTTTCAAACCACAAGTCCAGTACATAATGCAAATAGATATTTGCCAACAAGGGACTAATTACTCCTCCCTGTGGCGTTCCAACTTTGCTTTTGTATTGCTTGCCTTCTTCTATTACTCCAGCTTTTAGAAAACGCCTAATTAACCACATGAAATTTGGGTCTTTTATTCGTTCTTCTAAGCACCTTTGTAACCAATAATGGCTCACTGTATCGAAGAATTTCCTTATATCTACTTCGACAATATAGTTTATTGGTTTCGTCATTACTTCTTTGTTCAGCCGTTTTATCGCATCATGACAACTTCTTTTCGGTCTGAACCCGTATGAATATTCCTTAAAGTCTTGTTCGTATATGGCTTCTAAAATTTTCTTAGCTGCCATTTGGACTATCTTGTCCTCCACTGCTGGTATGCCTAAGCCTCGCTTTTCTTTCTTTCCAGGCTTCGGGATGTATACCCGCCGCACCGGTTGTGATCGTTAGCTTTTGCTTTTCAGCCTACCTACCAAGCCTTTTAGGTTTCCTTCCAAGTTTTCACCATACTCTTCGACTGTTACACCATCTATGCCACTTGCTTTATTCCTTTTCAGCTCTTTGTAGCATTCCGCAAGATTTGTTTCATTCACATGATGCACAAGTGCTGTGAATTTCTTCCCTTTATCTTGCTTCGCCTTCTCGGCTATCAGTTTGAGTTTATCCTTCATTGGATTTATAACCTCTATGTGTTTCTCCAACAGATTTCTCAATCTGTCGCTTTACCTCTGACCGCTTCCCCGCGTGATTGGCTTTCCCAATCTCAAAGTACTATCAGTCAGTCCGACTACTGTTGCACCTTCCGTTAATCCTCGCCTTTTCAACTTGTTTTAACGTACTCTTATCTACTTTTTTTTTCTTACCGTTTTTTTTTCGTTCTTTTTTTTTTCGTTCTTTTTTTTCGATAAAAGAACACAACAGTTCTCCCAAGTTCACATGAAATCCATCTTATATCGTGCCACTGCTTCAAACCCCGGTAGAGCAATTACTATCTCGCCTTTACGATACCAATCGTTTCGTCTTCTGTTGACATGAACACATCAACCTCTACCATGTGAGGTATTGCGGGGCTAAACACATTCACTTTCGTTGCAGCCTAATATATCCCTCCCTTTAGCTTCACTGAATTTGTCACCTCCTTCAGTGTAAAGTTTAGTTCTACGCCACTGGCTAAGCTTTACGTAGATCGGATTTTCACCGATTGAATTTTATGCGCTTTACTTGGCGCACCATATCATACCTCAACTATACCGACGCAAACGCCAATTTCTTTTCTAATTTTTTAAATACACCAATGATAACCAAATTCATCGCAAAATATATCAAACCCGCCAATAGGAAAGTTTCAACAAACATATAAGTTTGTGAAGCAATTTGGTGAGCAACACCAGTTAATTCCAACACAGTTATAGTACTAGCTAGAGACGTGCCTTTTAATACCATAATTACTTCGTTAGAATAAGCGGGCATTGCAATGCGTAAAGCTCGTGGTAAAATAACATACCACATGGTTTGAAATCTTGACAAGCCTAATACCTTGCATGCTTCTTTTTCTCCTTGCGGAACTGAATTTATCACCCCTTTAAATAATACTGTAGTATAAGCGCTGGTATTAATCGCCAACGCAATAACCGCGCAATAAAAAGGTTCTTTAAAAACTACCCACAACGGCGATGCTTTTAACCATGCAAACTGCGCGCTACCGTAGTAAATTATAAAAAACTGCAACAGCATCGGTGTACCTCTGACCAAAAATATAAAAATATCAATCAGCGTTTTTAAAAACCATGATTTGGATTGATAAACCAAAACCATAAAAATCGCCGCTGCCAATCCAATCAATAATGATACTAGCATCAATTCAATTGTAACTATAACTCCCGAAATTATTTCCATTATGCTATCCCATATTTATTAACTTTTTTAATCAAAAATTTAATCACAACATATGATAAAGTTGTCATAATTAAATATAATAATCCGGCAGCACAATAAAAAGTAAATGGCTCACTAGTTTCGCTTGCTGCAAGTTGTGCTTTACTCATTAAATCTGCCAAACCGATTAAAGAAATTAAAGCGGTATCTTTAAGCAGCACCAACCATAAATTACTTAAACCCGGCAGTGCATGCCGCCAAACTTGCGGTAATAAAATATGAAAAAAAGTTTGTTGTTTGGTTAACCCCAAAATTTGCGCCGCAGCAGCCTGCCCTTTTGGCACAGCTAAAAATGCTCCTTTTAAAGTTTCAGTTGCATAAGCGCCAAAAATTAAAGCTAAAGCAAAAATTCCCGCTGCTAAAGCATTGAGGTCTACATAATGATGAAATATTTTCGTCAATAAAAATGTACCGCCAAAGTAAATAACAAATAATACAATTAATTCCGGAAACCCTTTGACAACCGAAGTAACCGCACCAGCAATCAAATTAATAAATTTATTTTTACACAATTTAGCCGCAGCTCCGATGAAACCAAAGATCAAACCAAATATTAAGGCACCAATTGCAACCAATACAGTTAACTTGGCGCCAATTAATAATTGTATGGTAAAACCATGTAAATTCATGATTGCTCCGCATCAAAATATTTTTGTTCAAGTTTCTTCAAAGTACCATTAGCCTTTAGTTTTGCTATGGCTTTATTTAAAGCACCAAGCAATTTTTTATTACCTTTTTTCACAGCAATACCATTGCCATCGCCAAAATATTTTTGATTTTCTATTGGTTTGCCAACGATTGCATAATCTTTATCATTACCTTTTTTAAACCATTGCATAATAAATGGGGTATCACAAAAATATGCATCAATTCGCTCATTTTTCAAATCCAACAAACCTTGCTCATTACTTTCGTATGGTTTTATTTTTACTATATTTCCGTAGATATCTTTTATATATTTCTGAAAAGTCGTACCTCCTTGTACACCAATAATTTTCCCTTTTAGGCCATCATTAGAAATAACCAATTTTGATTTTTTTGCAGCAACAAAATGTACCGTATCTATATAATACGGATTAGTAAAATCCACTTGTTTTGCTCTTTCAGCAGTTATAGCCAGCGCTGCTATAACTGCATCAAATTTGCCAAGCTTTAGACTAGGAATTAAACTATCAAAAGGCTGATGCGTAATAGTACAAGCTGCACCAATTTCTTTGCACACTGCATTCATTACATCAATATCAAACCCTTGAATTTTTCCGTTTGGGGTAAAATATTCAAATGGAGGATATGTTGCTTCCGTAGCAAAATTTATATTTGTAATCTTTGCTATACAATTGGTACTTATAATAATCCCAAATACACATGATATTAAAATAAATATTTTTTTTAGCTGGTTCATTTTATCTTACCCCTTGTTGGTTAAACCTTAATGACTTACTACTTGTAAAAACTTTTTTAACCTTTCTGTTGTCGGATTGGTTATTGTTTCTTTAGCATCTCCTTGCTCATGAATTTTGCCTTTTTCCAAAAAAATAACTTGCGAAGCTACTTCCTTGGCAAAACTAATTTCATGAGTAGCAACAATCATCGTAGTTCCCTCATTCGCCAAAGTTTTCATAACATTCAAAACATCAACCACAACTTCTGGATCCAAAGCGGAAGTTGGTTCATCAAACAATATGATCTCAGGTTTCATCATTAATGCTCGGGCAATTGCCACACGCTGCTGCTCTCCACCAGACAATTGCAATGGATAACAAGACTCTTTATGCAAAATACCAACTTTATCAAGCAGAATTTTAGCATTCTCTATAGCAATTGATTTTGGTTGTTTTAGTACACACAACGGAGCCTCAATAAGATTTTGTAACACCGTCATGTGCGGCCATAGATTAAATTGCTGAAATACCATGCCAATTTTTTTGTGCAATTGACTCACGATACTTTTGGGTAATTTCTTTTTTGCCAAAGTTGCACAGTCAATAATACAACCATCCAAATTAATTATCCCACTGTCTGCTTGTGTAAGCAGACTAACGCAGCGCAGCAAAGTACTCTTACCGGAGCCACTGCTACCAAGCAAAGCAATTACATCACCTACTGATGCAGTCAGTGATACTTCATCTAATACTACATGCTCGCCAAATGACTTGCATAGATTGTTTATAATTAGTTTTTGCACAATAAATTTCCTGCGTAATTTTATGTATTACAGTATTCGGAGTATAGGCTAAGAGCTGCTATAAGAAAAATGAATCATTTTACTCGATTGATTAAAATTAATGATTTTATTGTTGCAACTTAATCGATTTTTTGATATAAATATATGAATCATTTAATTTATCTGATAAAAACATATGAGTTTACTTGGACCACAACTAGAAGCCTTTATTGCAGTTGCGAAACACAAAAGCGTACACCGGGCGGCGGATGAAATTTTTATTACACAAACCGCGGTAACCCAACGAATTCGCGCTCTAGAACGCATGCTGCGCAGCACTCTGTTTGTTCGAACCAGACGCGGAATGCTGCTAACTCCCGAAGGCGAAGCATTATTGCGTTATTGCCAAGCAGCCAAAGAGCTTGAAGGTGAAGCTTTAGCAAAAATCCAAGGCGCGGGATCACAAGCAGAAATCAGACTTACGATCACTGCGCCAAATAGCATCATGCAAGCCAGAATAATTCCCAACTGCTTACCTATCATTAACAAATTCCCAAATTTATTGATTAATTTTATGGTAAATGACATTGAAAACCGGCATCAAGCTTTACGTGCAGGATTAAGTGACTTCGCAATCATTCAAGAAGAACAACTTGCAGCCGAAATGGAATTTAAACGCCTCAAACCCGAACAATATTTACTAGTTTGCAGTCACAAATGGCAAAATCGCACATTACGCGAGATCATTAAAAACGAACGCATCATTGATTTTGACCAAACCGATCAATGCACCTTTAATTATTTAAAACAATATGATTTATTTGAAATTGCAAAACTCAGCCGATATTTTGTTAACCGCACCGAAAACTTAGCTCTCTTAGTTGCTGAAGGCATTGGCTATACAACTCTCGCTAAAGAATTTGCGGCACCATATATAAAAGATAAAAAGCTTACAGTGCTAAACAAAAACAAAACTTATAACATCACTCCAATTCTTGCCTGGTATGATCGACCCGAACCACCGAAATATTTTTCAGCAATTATTGATGCTATTAGTTAATGTAATTAACCAATCTGGTAAACTACTCACACCCTTAATTATAACCTGCTTATATCTGCTTTGTTTGCCTTTAGCTAAAACTACATCCCGACAAGCAATACCAAACTTTTTCGCCAAGAATTTTACCAAAGCATCATTAGCCTTACCTTCTACAGGCGGAGCTTTGATCTTAATTTTTAGATAATCACCATGCATGCCAACAATTTCATCAGTTTTTGCACCCGGCTGCAAATATATCTGCAAAATTATCTTATCATTTGTAACGCGATAAAACTTTTCCATATTCTCTATCAGGCTTAACTACTCTGAGCCCCCTTTCTCCCTGCTTAAACCCACCTTTTACTTCTTCCCTATTCATCCAAATCATACATCTTCATTGCTGCAGCGGCATATCTATCGCCCGCTGCTGCACCTACTGGCGCGTTTTTATCGAGCTCCTTCAAATCGGCTTTCGTCAACACAATGGAAGATGCAGCAACATTTTCTTCCAAATATTTTACACGCTTTGTTCCGGGAATCGGCACAATATAGTCTCCATGCGCCAAAACCCATGCAAGTGCCAATTGCGCCATACTGCATTTTTTCTCTTTCGCAAATTGCTGCAGCTTGCTCACTATAGCAAAATTTATTTTCGCGTTTTCTCCCGTAAAGCGCGGGAAAATGCTAGTGCCGCGAGCATCTCCTTCATCAAATTTCATTTCTGGACTTTTTATCGCGCTAGTTAAGAGTTGGCGCGACAAAGGACTATACGCAACAAAACCAATATTCAGTTCGCGGCAAGTTTCCAAAACCCCATTCGTTTCTGGGCTTCTGCTCAATAAAGAATATTCTGTCTGCACGGCCGTAAGCCCTTGCTTGCCGTTCGTGTGCTTTAACAATGTCTCGTGCGCACGTCGTATTTGTTCTGCGCTCACTTCAGAAATTCCAACATGATGTATTTTCCCTTGATTAAAGAGCGCAGCAAAAGCTTGCATACTTTCTTCAAGCGGCGCACCGCCTTCCACATTATGCTTTTCGTTAATCCTGTGCAGATAATATAGGTCGATATAGTCGACTCCCAATCTTACCAAGCTTTCATCACAGCAATGTAAAATATAATCAAAAGTATTATTGATAACGCGTCTTGTAGGATCATTTTTATCACGCACCACACCGCATTTAGTGGCGACAACTAATTCGTTACGCTTATGTTCTGCGATAAAAATGCGCAAAAGCTCTTCGTTCTCACCAAAACCATACATATCAGCAGTATCAAAAAAATCGACGCCTAACTCAAATGCACGATTCAAAGTCGCCAAAGATTCTTTTTGATCGGTAGCACCGTAAAACTCTGACATTCCCATACAGCCCAGCCCTTGCGCAGAAACTTCTAAGGTCCCTAATTTTCTTTTAGATAATTTTGTAGTTTTCATTTTTACCTCCTATTGGAGTTTGCAATTGGTTAATTTTATTAAGAAATTCTGGCGCGCCCGGAGGGATTGACTCAGGCCATCCATGGCCTTCGGGGCTTCGCCCCGCGCTAAAGCGCGTCAAAAGTGTCTTTCCTGACAATCTTTCGAACTCCCGACCGCCTGGTTCGTAGCATGCCATGTTCAAGCGTAATATTTTGATTTTTAACAACTTTTATAGCGGACGTCCATTGCAAATACTAGTATTCATGAGAACAAATGTCAACTCAATCACGAGAATCTCACGCGTGGGATTTGGCCAATACTAACAAAAAAGCTTTTTTTGTTATATTTTGTTACTTTGCACGGTTGCAAATTTCTATATTTTTTGTTATATTTTGCAACTATAGACATCACACTTTGGAGCTGCATTATTATGAATATATCTGAATTCATAAACAAGCTTGAAACTTCTGGCCGCAATACCTTTACCAAAGAAGAGATTGACCGAGCTTTATCAATTTCAAATCAGGCCTTAAATCAAACCTTATGGAGAACCAAAAAACAAAAAAGAATTGCCGAACCACACAGAGGATTTTTTATTATCATCCATCCAGCTTACCAAACCCAAGGATGCTTGCCACCCGAACAATTCATAGATGAATTAATGCAACATCTAAAACTATCGGTTTATTATGTATCCTTACTAAGTGCAGCTCAATTCTATGGAGCCACTCATCAAAAACCACAAGCATTACAAGTAATAATTCCAGAGAAACGACGCCCTATTCACTGCGGCGCTACCAAAATTATATTTATTACTAAACACAATATAGACAAATTGTTTATTAAACAAGTTAAAACCGATCAAGGTTATTTTAATTTATCAACTCCGGAAGCAACCATGATTGATTTAGTGCTTTATCCAAACCGCTGTGCGGGATGGAATAATGTTTTGACAGTTCTAAGCGAACTAACCGAATCTATTAACATTAATAAATTAATTAAATTAATAGAAAAAATTACTAAAAATGCTCCGCTACAGCGATTGGGCTTTTTACTCGAAAAAATTAATGCTACTCTGGCAAGCGAAGCAATTTACAAATATTTAAAATCTCATAGAAATTTAACTCCACAACCGTTAATATTCAATCAGCCAACTGCTAATTCTGAGTTAAATAAAAAATGGCAATTATATATAAACGAAGAAATAGAAGGTGATTTATGATACCTAAAAATTATATAACCGAATGGGGCCAAACTACTCCTTGGGAAAACAGAATTTATTTGGAACAGGATTTAATTATCAGTCGATTATTAGTTGAAATGTTCAATCATCCAGAGATATCAAAAAAACTAGCCTTTAGGGGCGGAACCGCTTTATATAAATTATTTCTTTCAACTCCTGCACGCTACTCTGAAGATATAGACTTAGTCCAAACCATTGCTGAACCTATCGGCAATTTATTAGGAACTATTAAAAAAATTGTCAATCCTATACTTGGAAAACCAAAATGGAAACTCAATGAAGGCAGAGCAACATTAATTTATCGCTTTACTCCGGAAGAAACCCTAGCTTCCTCTGCAAAAATAAAAATAGAAATAAACACCAGAGAACATTTTTCAATTTTTGGTTTAAAGCAAAAAAATTTCTCAATAAATTCTCGCTGGTTTAACGGATCAACAAAAATCCAAACTTATGAATTCAATGAACTTATGGCGACCAAATTACGCGCGCTATATCAACGCAAAAAAAGCCGCGATCTTTTTGATCTTTGGTTAGCTTCACAACAAAGCGATCTCAACATTGAACAAACCATTATGGCTTTTCAAAAATACATGGAACATGAAAACCAAACCATCACTCGCGCTATGTTCGAAGAAAACCTTGCTAATAAAATGCAATCTTACCTTTTTACTGCTGACATAAGCCCAATTCTTTCATCCCGTATTAAATGGGACATCGCAGCTGCTGCCAATCAAATAAAAAAAGAATATCTGAGCTTACTGCCTGGCGATCCATGGAAAGGAAATCATGATTTTGCGTGATTTACGTACAAAAGAAAAATGTGATATCCGCGCCCGGAGGGATTGACTCAGGCCATCCATGGCCTTCGGGGCTTCGCCCCGCGCTAAAGCGCGTCAAAAATTGCTTTCCTGCAATTTTTTCGAACCCCCAACACCCAGGTTCGAAGTTCGTTTTTTAAATCTTAAGCTATTGTTTTTATTAACTTTTATATGCGAGAATTCCGTTGCAAATCCCCACAAATCACAACAAAATACAACTCATCCCCGCAAAATCCACACAACGGTTAGGTGCATTTTTAACCTAAAATTAGCCTGAAAAAGCCTGGTTGTTGGGGGTTTTGATTGAAAATGTGTATAAAAACGTATATAGTTATGAATAAATATATACATTTTTATACACATAACATATGATTAATTTTACCAAGATCTAATACCATGAAAAAAGTTAAAAAGTACATTTCATCTGATGCTATAAAAACAGCAATAAGGTTGTTCAAAAAACATCATGGGATGATGAAAACAAAAGAAGCCATAGAAAACGGCATTAGCCCAAGAGTTTTATACCACATGCATGATGATGGCATTTTGAATAAAATTTCAAGAGGATTGTTTTATTTAGCAGAACGGTCAAGTATATCAAATTTAGACTTGGTGGCCGCAATAAAGAAAGTGCCAAAAGGTATTGTCTGTTTAATTTCTGCTCTTGATTTTCACGGACTAACTACACAAATTCCCCATTTTGTTGATCTGGCTTATTGCCAAGGCTGGCGTGAACCAAAAATAGAATACCCACCAATAAAAATTTTTCGATATTCAAACAAAAGTTACAATTTGGGAGTTGAGCATCATGTCATTGACGGAGTACAAATCGCAATATATTCACCAGAAAAAACCATTGTTGATTGTTTTAAATTTCGCAACAAAATTGGTTTAAATGTGGCAATCGAGGCTTTAAAAAAATATTGGTTCAGAAAAAATAAAGCACCAAATGTGAATAAAATTATGGAATATGCTAAAATTTGTCGTGTAGAAAAAATAATGCGCCCTTATTTGGAGAGCATGATTAATGAATAACAAAAATAACATAGCAAAATCAATTAAACAAAAGCTGCTAAATAAAGCTAAAAAAGAAAATCTTAGATTCAATGATGTATTGCTTTATTACGGAATTGAGCGTTTTTTATATCGACTATCTATTTCCAGATATAAGCACTCTCTCTTTCTAAAAGGAGCATTAATGTTTTTAGTTTGGAATGTTCCTGGTCCACGCCCTACAAGAGACATAGATTTTTTAGGGCAAACAAATAATTCTGTAGAAAATTTAACATCTATTTGCAAAAATATTTGTGAAATTAGTTATGATGAAGATGGTATTGAATGGCTACCAAAAACGATAGATGCACATATTATTCAAAGTCAAAAAACATATAGCGGTGTTAGAATAGCATTTCGAGGCAAACTAGATACGGCTATAATTTCTATGCAAATTGATGTTGGTTTTACCGATATTATTTATCCCAAACCAATCGAGCTAAATTACCCAGTTTTGCTAAATATGCCCAAACCGCAATTGTTAGGTTATTCGCCAGAAAGTGTTATTGCAGAAAAAGTGCATACTATGTTTGATTTGGGCAAATTAAATAGCCGCATGAAAGATTATTTTGACATTTGGTTTTTATCACGACAATTTGAATTTGACGGCAATAACCTTTATGAAGCTATAACAAAAACTTTTGCTATCCGCAAATTTAACCACATAAATATAAATACAGAAACCATATTTTCGGAAAACTTTTATCAGAATCCAACTAAAACAATGCAGTGGAAAAGTTTTTTATCTCAAAATAGATTAGAATTTGCACCAGAACTTTTAAGCGATACAGTAAAAATTATTGGCGATTTTGTAATACCAGTTATCACGTCAATCAAAGCAAATAAAAAATTTTCCGGACACTGGAATCGGCGAACTTGGATTTAAACTTAAATTTCAATTATTTCTTGTATCTCTGGCTTATAATATTCTGCTTTTCCAGACTTTACCAACAAATTTGGAAGCGGTTTATAAATACCACTGCTATGTGTATGACCACACAACACAAGAAAATCAATCGTTGGGTTATCTTGCACTGCTTGCAAAATAACATCACCTATAGCTTTTGAAGTAAAAAATGGCATCCAATCTGGAGCGCTAATTTCCCCTTCATGCCAACAAGATCCCTCAAAAGGTGAAACATGTGTTAACAGAATTATCTTTTTTGTTTCTTTTGTAATGCTATTTGATAAATCAGCCTGCAATGCTTGTGCATCAATATCAGCTAATTCTTGCATCTTATCTAACAGTTTATTTTTACCAAGAATCGATTGACTAAAAAGATCATAGATCAAGCGACTATCATTTAAAACAATACCACTATTTTGATAATCACCATATCGACCATCAGCCCATCCGTCTTGACCCAGCAATATAGTATCTTTGTTGAGCAATACAAATTTTTCTCTTGGTAACCAGTGCAACAAAGAATTTTTGCCACACAGTTCTTCAATTTCAGTTTTAACTTCATTTATCTCGCTGTGATAATAATCGTGATTACCAAGCACAAAATAAATTGGTTTTTGCAGAGTTCGTGCCATTTCTTTTAAAACCAAATTCAATGAAGGCGCATCAGCAATATCACCAGTGATTAAAATACCAGCACAATCTTTCTTGTTTATCTGCTCATAAAAAATAAATCTTTCTTTTTCTGAAAGAAAGTTTAAATGAATGTCTGTGAGCCAGCAAAGTTTCATCGGTAATTTTCCTGTTTATTATTTTTTTCTTGCACTATTAAACCCTTATACTATACAATGACCATACCGTTCCCGGAAGCAATTCCTCTCCCAACCTTTGAGTTGGTGATGAACCCGGGGTGTTTTTTTATCTGCAATCAATATAGTATAAAATAAACCATAAAATCATAAAATTCACCTTAAAAGATTAAATCACAAATCGTTATTTTTACCAACTTTTTCAAGAAAAATTCCGTTGCTAGGCTTTGTTATACAAAATTTTCCAAAAAACCATCACAAATCACAATTTTTCACAGTTTTTCATATCTCATTTACGTAAATCTCCCGCCAGGGATTTCTTTACAAAAAGCCTAATATGTAAACCCAAAGTTTACATATCAGGCAAAAATTAAAGATTAAAAAATATGGATAAAAATGTACACATTTGTTAATGAATGTGTACATTTTTATCCATATACCGTATAGCTTGTTTTGAGTTAATTCTATAACCTGCTAAAATCATAAACTCAGCATTGTACTTTTCCTCATAAGCAGCAGTATGTTCCAAAATGGAACCAACTGAATTTGCACAAAAATACTTCAACTTACCCACGCACCACCACACAATGGCTAAGCGCTAACTCACACAAAAATTCACTATTTTTCCACATTATGTGACTCTGGCCCTTTTGGCTTAATCCCCATTACTGCTGGAGAAAAATTAACAATGTGACCACAATGCTCACACACTATACTAATTTGTGGAATTCCTTGAGCATAAAAAAATCTTGTTGATTCTAAATCAAATCCAATAGATAAAGTTGAGGATTGACCCAATTGCCATTTTGCATTACCACAACACACACAACGCAAAACCCCACACTTTTCTTTAATCCACTCTAATATTTTATTTCTATTTTCCTCACTTAATTGCATATTTTAATACCTCCGTTACAATTTTTTTAAAAGCTTTATCGAATGTTTTTCCCAAATATTTTGCTTTTTTTGACTGATTTTCTTTCAACCAATTATTCCACGCCAATAAATCCCCAACATAATAAATATTTCCAGGCGAATCAGCTATAGGATTCCATATATGTATGTCCTCTTTGTTTGGCGCCACACCAATAATAAAAACAGCTTTTGCATTACAAACATACTCAGCCCATTTTTTTTGAATCACGTTAATACCAGCAGGACTAACACTTAAAGGTTTATTTTTCATATAAAGACACATTACAGGAGCTAAGCCAGTTTTCACAAGAAAATGCTCAATTACAACATTAGGGTTTAAACTAAAAGCAATACCACCTTCAAACACACAATTAGCGGAATAATACACCCCTTGGCTAGCATTAATATTACCAGCAAACATATTACAAGAACCGTGTAACTTTAAAAGATAAAAATCTTTTTTAGACCTATCATTATCATTAAAATGGTAATCAAATGTCAACCCTTGGTTTAATACTGAATATTCTAACAAACAATCATAATTTATAGTAGAAAGCAACACTTCACCAAAATTTTGCTTACTAAGTTTTTTAATTAATTGGCAATATAATGACTTAGATTGTATTGGTCTAAATTGAATAAAATATATAGCCATATCTCGCATAAGCATGGGAATATACATGCTATATTTTTTATATATTTCACCCATACCTGTTTCAAAATTTAATTCGCAAAAAATATTGTCTACTTCTGATGGCAATGCCCTCCATGAATGCGGACAACATCTTTTTAACTCAAAAAATAGCTTATTCCCAAGTGGCGGTGACTCTGGCAATATGCCGCCAGTCCCATAGCTTGCCCCAGCACCGAATAAAAACACAATATCCATAATTCACTCTTTACCTTCATCCGATTCCTCTTGCACTTGCAACGGCGCAACTATTAAATCCAGCTCCCTATCACCACTATGCAAAAATACATCATGCAAAGCACAATTTAATTCGCTTCTTGCACAATTATAATTCCTATCATAAGACTTTACTTCCCATCCTTCTGTTCTAGCTCTATCCGCTGAACGCTGACAGTAACCAACCATTGCATTACCCGCTCGCTTTCTTGGAACTTCTTTTCTCATATAGTACGAAGCCGCACTTTGGCCAGATCTCCATATAAAATTATAAATCTGACCTAAAGTGAAATCACACATTAAATTTTCAAACATTAATCTTGTTTTATCTCCCAAGGGGGCTTTCAAACCATGTTCTTCAGCTATATATTCAAAATATTGTAAACATTCATGCAAAACAAGCTCCTTCCAAACATAATAACTATCTTCTATCCAACTTCTAGGCCAATTAGATGAAGATGAATAAGCAATACTTTCTAAGTCTTTAATGTATTGACATACAAAATTAGGATCTTCCCCAAGCAATAGTCTATACTTTACGGAATTTATATAAAATTGCTCTGGAACTTCTTTTTCATTCCACACAAATGCTCTTGGATCTGATGTCGGATCCACATTCAAGATTTCCGCAGCACGCAAATAACGAATTATTGTTGCGGTTAACTCTTCCGTGGGAGACAACAAACATTCATCCAAATTAGACAACTCACCTGTTGCCATATCATCTCCCACACAACCTCTGTAAAAAGTTATTAAAAATACCGCCTCCCTTAAAGAAAGATCTTGAGGTTCTTGAAATGGCCCAAAGTCTTCTATTTCAAAATATGATTCTACCAATCGAATTTTTCTTGATTGCTCATCTTCAGCAGCAATTTTCCGAACACAATCACAATTTTCACATTGACAATTAGAACTGTCTTCATGACCGCATTTTAAACATTTAGGTGGATTAGCAAATGCATAACTTTTACTTTTATAAAACTGATACATTGGCTCTTCACAATATTTGCAAAAATAATCTAATTTTTTTGGCGGAAATAACCCAACTAAACCACTAGGACGAACATCTATTTTATATTCTTCTATTAAATCAGCAATTCGTTCATCAGCATAATATCTACTTATCAAAGCATCTATATCATCTGCATTTAAGTGTTTCAATTTCTCATTTAATACAATTTCCATGACTTTCCTCTCTGTTACAAAAATCAATTAGTCAAATTAATTTTTGTTATTCATTGTTTCTCAATATCCAACCTCGCCGAAACTGCTTCAATTTCTCGCATTAATTCCTCTTCAGTCGGCAAATATGGTTTGTATTTTGATGCAAAAATATTTTTATTATCTTCCGGCAAAGTAAATTTTGCTACCGTTTCGTTTTTGTCTTTGCATAATACTATGCCAACTGTAGAATCTTCATCATTTGATTTAATAATTCGATCATAATAATTCACATACATTTGCATTTGGCCAAGATCTTGGTGTGTTAGCTTGCCGAGTTTTAAATCTATTAATACGAAATTTCGCAATAAGCGATTATAAAAAACCAAATCAATGTAAAAATGATCATTTTCTAAAGTAATGCGCTGTTGTCGAGCCACAAAGCTGAAACCCTTGCCCAACTCTAACAAAAATCCTTTTAAATTATCAATCAAAGCGGTTTCCAAATCACTCTCTGAAAAAGTATGCTGCTCTGGCCAACCAAGAAACTCAAAAATATATGGGTCTTTGATAGCATCGCTTGGTGTTTGGATGATTTGCCCCTTTTCAGCTAATGCTTTGACTTTAGCTTTATCCTTACTTGCAGCCAGTCGCTCAAATAACATGGAATTTACTTGGCGCTCAAGCTCCCGAGTACTCCAACGTGATTCTACACATTCATTAAGATAAAAATTTCTGGCATTTTCTTCATCAACCCGCAGCAAGATACGATAATGTGTCCAACTCAATTCCCGACGCAGTGCGTCGGGAATTGGAAATGTAAGATAAAACCTGCGTATATGTTGTAAATTGCTAACATCAAACCCTTTACCAAAATCCTTAGTTAATTTTATTGAAAGATTTTCTAATAACTTTTTACCATACCCAGCCTTCGCTTTACCCTGCTGCTCTTCTTCAACGATAATTCTCCCAATATTCCAATAAGCTTGAACCATAGTCGAGTTAATTTGCCTATAAACTTTAGCTCTGGCTTCATCCAAAACATTCTTGATCTGTATATAACAATCCTGCCTTTTTGCTGGTTTGTTTTTCACCATATTTTTATTCTCCTGTTGATTTGTGGTAAAAAAAAGCCCGGGGAATCTCCTCCTCGGGCTTTTCAATTACAGAATCCTTGCTGTGCTCTTCTTATTGCAGAGAATTATTGCACATGGATTTAGGACGGTCAATCATATTCGCGCCCGGAGGGACTCGAACCCCCAACACCCAGGTTCGAAGTCGTGCAATTTTTATGCTAAGCAAAAGGTGATTCTACAACCTTTTGATTTTTAATAACTTTTCGGACGCTGTTTACCGCTATATTATACGAAATTTCCTCAAAAATCACCGCCAATCACAATTTCTCACAGTTTTTCATTTCTCATTTACGTAAATCTCCCGCCAGGGATTTCTTTACAAAAAGCCTAATATGTAAACCTAAAGTTTACATAATTAGGCAAAATTTAAAGTTCGCATCTATCATAACGTTAGTTATCATCACGAAGCGCTTTACTTAACCTATCCCCCAAAAATTCAATTTCTTCAATTAAGCCATCGACTGTCCAAATAGCGCCATTAAAAATTGCGTGATTGGATTCATGAAGATCATAATCTTGCGCCAATAAGCAACCAGTAATCGCTTTGGCCTTTATCAATCTTTCATCAATAGCATCTTTAAGTTCAAGAACGGTGGTAAACGGTTTTAAGGTAAAAATACTGTCCATTGTTTTGACTCCTACGCGTTGTTTTGAATTTTGCCAATCTAATAATTGGCGACCGGGAGCTCAAAACCGCACGTAGACGGCGGACTTATTCCTCTTTCGAGTATTTTATTCGCCCACTCCCAGTCATATCAACACTTCGCGCTAATAAATACTGCAACATAACTGGGAGCAGTTAAGCACGCTACGTGGTGTTTTGAGCACATAAACAAGATACTATTGTTAACGACACAGTGTCAACTCAAGAATTGACTTCTATCAAATAATTTCTCTGTTTGGTGATTTTTTACTCAATTTCAACTAATCTTCAAAGCCAAAAAGATCACGAAGCTGGCCAAAGTTTTAAGTAAGTATAATTTATACTTATAAAAAACCCTTGACATATGCAAATATCCATATATCATCTCTCATCATGAAAGATTTAAACAACATTGCAGACATCATTGTTGGCTACCAGCCCAAAAACCGCATTCAGGAAAAACTTAATGGGATGTTTTGCCTTATCCAAGGTAAAAATTTTGATGAATGCAGACACCTTAAAAAAGAAACCTTAGTAACTATAAATTCTGAAAGAGACCCAAAACCTTACTTAGTACACAAAGAAGATATTTTATTTCAAGCGAGGGGATTTAAACATTTCGCATATCATTTTAAAGAGGGATTGCCAAACGCAATGGTTTCAGCATCATTCTACATAGTTAGAGTAAAAACAAATGAAGTCATACCAGAATATTTGGCCTGGTGGTTAAATCAAAAACCAGCACAAAATTATTTTTGCGCACATTCAAGCAACACAGCAATTTCATTTATATCAAAAAAAGCCCTTTCAAGCCTTGAAATACAATTACCTTCAATTAATACACAAAATAAAATATGCCAAATCGCAAAATTACAAGAACAGGAATCCAAACTTAAACACGAATTAATCGAAAAACGTTCACAACTAATCAATCAGCTGTGTTTGAACGTCGCCCAACAAAAGGAGAATCTACAATAATGAACGCCCACATTTCGCAAAAAGAAATTAATGATGTAGTTTGGCGCGCCTGCGATACATTTCGCGGCGCTGTAGATCCGGCAGAATACAAAAACTACATTCTTACCATGTTATTTATCAAATATATAAGCGATCTATGGAAAGATAAGCACGCAGAATATCACAAAAAATATAACGGCAATAAGATGCGCATTGAACGCGCTCTATCACGCGAACGTTTTGTGGTGCCAACAGAAGCTACATTTGATTATCTCTATGGTAATCGTGATATGGCTAATATTGGTGAAATTATCAATATAGCTTTGGAAAAAATTGAAGATGAAAATAAGCTTAAACTTGAAAATGTTTTTCGAAATATTGACTTTAACAGTGAAGCTGCACTCGGCCAAACCAAAGAACGCAATCGTCGACTGAAAAATTTATTGAAAGATTTCGCTGACCAAAGATTGGATTTAAGACCTTCACGAATTGGTAACCGCGATGTTATTGGTGATGTATATGAATATTTAATTGCGCGTTTTGCTGCAGGTGCAGGCAAAAAAGCCGGTGAATTTTATACCCCATCAGAAGTTTCCGCCCTTTTGGCAAAACTAGTTGAACCTAAAGAAGGTGATTTAATTTGCGACCCTGCCTGTGGCTCAGGATCACTTTTAATTAAAGTAGCAAAGCAAGTTGACAATGATAACTTTGCTTTATTTGGGCAGGAATCAAACGGATCCACATGGTCTTTATGCCGGATGAATATGTTTTTGCATAACATGGACTCATCCCAAATTGAATGGTGCGATACGATTAATAATCCCAAACTTATTAAAGATGATGACTTAATGCGATTTAATATTGTTGTAGCTAATCCACCATTTTCTTTAGATAAGTGGGGTTATGAAGAAGCTGGTCACGACAAATGGAATCGCTTTTGGCGCGGAATACCGCCAAAAAGTCGCGGCGATTATGCTTTTATTTCTCACATGGTGGAAATAGCTCTTGAAGGCGAAGGAAAAGTCGGCGTTATTGTTCCTCACGGGGTATTATTTAGAAGCGGTGCCGAAGGCATCATTAGACGCAAATTTATTGAAGATAATGTTTTAGAAACTGTTATTGGATTACCTGCGCAATTATTTTATGGCACAGGAATTCCGGCAGCAATTTTAATTTTCAATAAAGCAAGAAAACCTTGGAATAAGGCAAAAAATAAACGCGACAAACATGTATTGTTTATTGATGCCAGCCGTGAATATGCAGATGGAAAAAAACAAAACCGACTAAGAGAATGTGACATTGAAAAAATATTTACAACATTTAAAAAATTTAAAGAAATCGAAAAATATTCCCATCTCGCAACTTTGGATGAAATCAAAGAAGCTGAATTTAATCTAAATATCCCAAGATATGTTGATACCTTCGAAGAGGAAGAGGATATTGATATTCCGGCAACTCAAAAAGAAATTAAAGTAATTGAAGCTAAACTTGCCAAAACCCAAAAAGAGCTGGATAAATATTTAGGGGAACTGGGGTTATAGAAATTTAAAAGGCACGTAAAAATGAACAAAAAGCTAATCAAAAAACATAAGCAAACTTTATATAACGATATTAAGCAAATGATTGAGCAAACACGCTCATCTGTTGCCGCCACAGTTAATGCTGGATTAACCATACTTTATTGGCAAATCGGCAATAGAATAAACAAGGAAATTCTTCAAGGAAAACGCGCAGAATATGGTGAAGAGGTTGTTCCTGCATTATCAGAACAACTGATGACTAATTACGGCAACAGTTTTTCAGAAAAAAACCTCCGTAGAATGTTACAGTTTGCTGAGGTATTTCCTGATAAAAAGATTGTCGTATCACTGATACGACAATTGAGCTGGACTCATTTTATTGCCCTAATCCCTATAAAGGATCAATTACAAAGAGAATTTTATGCCCAAATGTGTAAAACCGAACATTGGAGCGTCCGCACTTTGCGTCAGAAAATCAATGGTATGCTGTTTGAACGCACAGCCATTTCTAAAAAGCCAAAGAAACTTATCAATGCTGAATTAGAAAAGTTGCGAGATGAGGACAAGCTAACCCCAAATTTAGTTTTTCGCGATCCTTATTTCCTTGATTTTCTTGGGTTAAAAGGAGCATATCAGGAAAAAGACCTTGAAGAATCAATTTTACGGGAAATTGAAAATTTTATTTTGGAATTAGGCTGTGGTTTTACTTTTGTAGGCAGACAGAAACGAATGATTATTGATGGTGAAGATTTTTACCTGGATCTGCTTTTTTTCCATCGCAAATTAAAAAGATTGATAGCAATAGAATTAAAATTAGGAAAATTTAAAGCCGCACACAAAGGACAAATGGAGCTTTATTTGCGCTGGCTAGAAGAAAACGAAATGCAAAAAGATGAGAACCCCCCATTGGGGATGATTCTTTGTGCTGAAAAAACCCATGAACAAATAGAACTCCTGCGACTTAATGATTCAGGAATACATATAGCAGAATATTTTACCGAATTACCACCAAAGGAATTATTAGAAGAAAAACTACGTTCAGCTATAACTCAAGCTCGCGCTCAAATCGAGCAACGCAAGGAAGAAGAAAAATGAACAAGCGCAATGAAAACAAGCCAGGATATAAAAAAACCAAAGTTGGATGGATACCGGAGGAGTGGGAAGTTTGTAATTTTGACAAATTAGTAAAAAACTCACAATATGGTCTCTCCGTGCCAACGACAAAGGATGGAAATATACCAATACTAGGCATGTCAAACCTTCAAGACGGAAAAATTGACTTAACAAGATTACAACGCATTAAAATCGACAAAAAAGAACTTAAACAATTTAGCCTTAAAGAAAATGACCTTCTTTTTAATAGAACAAACAGTCTGGCTTTAGTAGGAAAAACAGCAATTGTAACTTTAGATATGGATTGTGTTTTTGCCTCCTACTTAGTTCGTTTTTCACTTAAAAAAACTGTTATTCCTAATTTTATTGGATATTATTTCAATCAAAAAAATGCTATATCTCGCATTAAATCTTTATCAACAAGCGGGGTTAGTCAATACAACATAAACCCCAAGATACTACGCAAATATTTTTATATACCTATTCCCAATTTTATTGAACAACAAAAAATAGCTGAAATTTTATCTGCCTGGGATAAAGCAATCGAACAAACAAAACAACTAATTGAAGCAAAACAAAAACTAAAAAAAGGCCTAATACAGCAACTCTTAACCGGCCGCATGCGATTCCCAGAGTTTGGTAAGCCGGTAAAAAGCAAAGGTGAATTACCGAAGGGATGGAAAACAAAAAAATTATCATACTATTTTATTGAACGAAATGAAACAGATCCAGCATTACGACTTTTATCTATTACAGCGAGCCGCGGAGTTATTTATAGAGATGACGTTTTGAGAAAAGACACCTCCAGCTTTGACAAAAGCAAATACAAAAAAATTATGCCTGGAGACATTGGATACAATACTATGAGAATGTGGCAAGGAGTTTCTGCTGCATCTTCTTTAAAAGGCATAGTTAGTCCTGCTTATACAGTATGTATACCAACAGAAAATAGCCATGCTTATTTTTTTGAATATCTTTTTAAATTCCCATCAACGATCAACTTGTTTCATCGTTATTCACAAGGACTTGTTAATGACACATTAAATTTAAAATTTCACCATTTTGCGCAAATAAAATTATTTGTTCCTAACAAAAATGAGCAAATCAAAATAGCCTCTATTTTTACAGTTATGGATAAAGAAATTGACATATTGTTTAATCATAAGATAACACTTAAGAAACAAAAACAAGGATTGATGCAAAAATTATTAACAGGTGAAATTAGAGTTAAAGCTTAAAAAGGTGAAAAAATGGCAGTAATTGACTTATATTCAAAAAGACAAAAAAGATTAAGCAGCAATCAACCCGAAGTATACACCTATAACGAAATGCCGCAAAAATTTCGAATTCAAATAAAACAGATTATTAGCGACTGTTATCATCATAATGAAGAAGAATATAAAAAGGCTGTGATCAGCTTACGAAAAGAATACGGAAAAGAACTGTTAGCTGATGGCAGCATTGGTGGTTATTTGGATTATCATTATTCATTCCAAGAAGAATTATTTGAATTTTTTAAAAATAAAGCAGATTATGAGCAATGTTTAGATGTGATTGAATTAATGTTTAAATACATAAATAAGTCTTATAAACCCAATAAACAAAAATACATCGATGAACTTAATATACGATTTAAAGAAAATGGATTAGGTTATCGCTTTGAAAACAATCAAATTATAAGAATTGATAATGAATTACTGCATTCCAAAGTCGTCAAACCTGCCTTACAACTCTTGTTTCATCCGGATTATAAAAACGCAAATGAAGAATTTTTAAAAGCATACGATAATTACAAAAAAGGAGATCTTCAGGAAGCCAATACTCATTGTCGCAGAGCCTTTGAAAGCACAATGAAGATTATCTGTGATAAACATGGCTATAACTATAACAACGATAGCGATAATGTGAAGAAACTCCTAAAAATCCTGAAAGATAGTAAATTTTTTCCAGCTTTTACAGAAGATCATCTAAATAATTTAGTGGGATTATTACAAGGAATCGGAACTGTAAGCAACAAAAAAGGCGCTCACGGAAAAGGCTCTAATAATGAACCAACTCCTCCGCATTATACTGGTTATCTTCTACATATGACCGCATCAGCAATTTTATTCTTTTCTGAAATTGAAAAAATAGAGGCAACCAATGACCAAAACTCCAGATCTACGTGAAACACCAATTTCTCAAACCCCCGCCCTGCTGCTATTGCAAAAAATGGGGTGGAAATATTTAACGCCTGAAAAAACTTTAAAACATCGCGATGGAAAATTATCTAATGTTTTATTGGAAGACATTTTAACTTCTTGGTTACGCGACAATAACCACATTCGATATAAAGGAAAAACCTTTCCTTTTTCAGAGGGCAACATCTTTAGCGCATTACAAGAATTAAAAAACATGCCATTTGATGGACTAATTCGCACCAATGAAAAAATCTATGATTTATTAAATTTTGGCAAAAGTTTAACGCAAATTATCGAAGGAGACAAAAAAAGTTTTACCTTCAACTATATTGACTGGATTCATCCGGAAAATAATGTTTTTCATGTTACCGAAGAATTTGAAGTTGAAAGAGTTGGCAGTTATAAGACAAGACTACCGGATATTGTTTTGTTTGTTAATGGTATCCCCCTGGGAATAATCGAATGCAAATCGCCATATATTAAAAATCCAATGGGTGAAGCTATTTCACAGCATATACGTAATCAAAAAAACGATGAAATTCCCAACTTATTTATTTATTCACAAATATTGCTCGGAATTTCTAAGAATGACGCCAAGTTTGCAACAACTGGTACCGCTGCAAAATTTTGGTCAACATGGCACGAAAAAACCGAAGATTTTGAAAATGAATTGCAAAAACTAGTAAATACACAATTGACAGAAAATCAAGTCGATCAGATAAATGCAAAAATTTTGCAGGTTCGTGAAAAACCAGAGGAATATAATGCATTACACCGCAAAATAACTGCGCAAGATCGAGCTTTATTTTCTCTTTGTCACCCACAAAGATTTTTAGAACTAATCCATTTCTTTATTGTGTTTGATGCTGGCGAAAAGAAAATCGCCAGATATCAGCAATACTTTGCTGTCAAAAAAATCATGAAGCGCATTAATTCACGCGACAATGAAGGCAGAAGACAAGGTGGAGTTGTATGGCATACACAAGGCAGCGGCAAATCACTAACCATGGTCATGCTGACTAAATTAATTGCACTATCCACCAATATTCCTGATGAAAAAATAATTTTAGTAACAGACCGCACTAGTTTAGACAAACAAATCAGAGATACTTTTAAAGATTGCGAAATAGAAGTTGAAAGAGCTAAAACCGGTAAAGAATTATCAGAATTGTTACAGGGCACAAAACAACGGGTTATTACCACAGTCATTAATAAATTTGAAGCAGCTATAGGAAAGCATGCTGTGCAAAATAATGCTGATAATATCTTTGTTTTGGTGGATGAAGGACATCGAACTAATTACGGTAAGTTTCATGCCCATATGCGACGAGCGCTGCCAAACGCTTGTTATATAGGATTTACTGGAACTCCGGTAATGAAAAAAAATAAAAACACTATCGATAAATTTGGCGGGTTGATTGATATCTATACAATCAATCAGGCAGTTGAAGATGGCGCTGTGGTTAAACTTTTATACGAGGGTCGTCACGTTGACCAATATGTTGACGAGCATGGAATAGACGCTTGGTTTGATCGAATAACCAAAAACCTTTCCCGCGAACAAGCCATTGATCTTAAAAAGAAATTTTCGACAACAGATCAATTAAATAAAGCTGAACAAAAAATTAAAGCAATTGCCTGGGACATTAACGAGAATTTTAGTAATAATTGGCAAGGTACGGATTTTAAGGCACAACTTGTTACCCAAGATAAAGCTGCTGCTTTGTTATATAAAAAATATTTAGATGAATTTGGAAAAGTGTCCTCTGAAGTACTGATTTCTCCCCCTGACGAACGCGAAGGTGAAGAAGATATCTACATCGAAAATAAACAGCCAGTACAACATTTCTGGAAAGCCATGATGGACAAATATGGCAGCAATGATAAATATAATGAACAAATTATTAACGCTTTTAAAAATTCAGATCATCCAGAAATTATTATAGTTGTAGATAAATTGCTAACTGGTTTCGATGCACCACGTAATACAATTTTATATCTTACGCGAAAATTAAAAGACCACACCTTATTACAAGCCATTGCTAGAGTTAATCGTCTACATGATGGCAAAGAATATGGATACATTGTGGATTATCGAGGCGTATTAGAAAACCTTGATCATGCTCTTGATCTTTACAGCAAATTACCAGAATTTGATCCCAATGATCTTGCCGGAATTCTGAATGATGTTAATACAGAAATTAACACATTAGCCCAAAAACATTCTGCACTATGGGATATATTTAAAACTATAAAAAATAAAAACGATGAAGAAGAATATGAGTTGCTGTTGGCTGATGAAAAGTTAAGAGATAAGTTTTATGAAAGATTATCAGCTTATGCTAAAACTATGGCTATTGCCGTAGCAAGCGTTGAATTTTATGAAGAAACCCCTGTTAAAAAAATCAACCAATATAAAGCTGATCTGCAATTTTTTTCCAAGCTCAGAATTGCAGTGCGTAAACGTTTTGCTGAGGCAATTGATTTTGGTGAATATGAACCAAAAATACAAAAATTGTTAGATACGCATTTAGGCGCTGGCGAGGTTAGTAAAATTACACCTCTCGTCAACATTTTTGATAAAGATGCTTTTGCTGCTGAAGTAGAAAAAATCTCAGGAACTGCGGCTAAAGCAGATACAATTGCACATAGAACTGCACGTACTATCCGTGAGCGCTGGAAAGACGATCCTGTTTTTTATGAGAAGTTTTCTAAAATACTAAAACAAACCATTCAAGAATTTTATGAACAAAGAATCAAGGAAAATGAATACTTAAATAGTGTAACCAAAATAATGCACTCTATTCTTAACAGAACTGGCGACAATATCCCCAGCAAACTTATTAACCATGATATTGCCAAAGCTTACTATGGAATTCTCAAAGAAGAATTTTTAAATACAGAAATTAAGGTAGCAAACCAAGAAGATTTACTTGCCGAAACGGCATTACAAATTGACTCAGTGATTTTAAAAAACAGCATTGTTAATTGGACAAAAAATAATGATGCAAAAAACCGCATGAGAAATGAAATTGAAGACATTCTGTTTGAACTTAAAAATCAGTCAGATGTTCAAATTTCTTTTGATGAAATTGATACAATTATAGAACGTTGTATAAATGTGGCTATAAATAGAGCTTAAACACAATGATTATAAATATAAATTACAGCGAACAGCGATTTGCAATTGCTGTCACAAAACACAATGGTAAAAATATGTCAATAACAGTCAATCCAGATCTTAGCATTTGCGCTAAATTCCCCAAAGAATCCGATAAAAGAACCATAGAACAAAGATTAAAGAAAAAAGCATCTTGGATAGCCAAACAAATCAATTATTTTTCTACATTTCAACCCACCGCACCGGAGAAAAAATATATAAGCGGTGAAACCCATTATTATCTTGGACGGCAATATCGACTGAAAATAAGAAAATTAAAAAAAGCACAAGTAAAATTAAAGGGTGGTTTTTTCATGGTTGGATTGCCAAATCCACATAACAATATGCACGTAAAAAAATTAATGCAAAACTGGTATACCGAACATGCTATCATAATTTTAAATGACCGTATTGCAAAATATCTATCTAAATTTACTAAATTAGGAGCTAAGAAACCTGCTATAAACTTTAGAAGAATGAAAAAAAGATGGGGCAGCTGCAACGATAGAGGCAATATGTTATTTAATTTAGAGCTTATAAAGACTCCAAGGCATTGCATTGATTATGTTATTACGCATGAATTATGTCACTTGTTATCCAATAAGCATGATAAAAAATTTTACAGCTTATTGGAAAAAATATTGCCTGGTTGGAAAATAAGTAAAGAAAAATTAGAAATTATGTCTGCTAGAATTTAAAATTACTAGGATTTATCCACGCTTTGTCCACGGGAGAAAGCGGCTTGTAATTTTGCGGACTGTGGTCAAAGAGTGGATAAATCCGTTTTGTTGTTATCATTAGTTATCACTTATTATTAATCGTTAACAACAGTTAGCACGTATTGATATAACACTATAATACAAGCATATTATTAATGTGTACTTGCAAAAATTTCTTGACTTTTTGTGCGAAATATACTTTAATTCAAATTAGAGTTGTTGTCTGGCAACTTTAAAAACCCAGATGAGCGCAACAGAGGCCATGAGAGATGCGAAGAGGCTTTTAGCTTTTGAACCAAATTGGTTTGATTGAAAAAAACCTTTGGCTTTATCCGAAAATGTTTTTCGGAAATTACGATTCTAGCTATATAATGCTTGCTTTAGATAAGCAAAATATACGCCGACCACCTAGCAGCTCTATGGGTGAAAATTATTACTAATTGAGTTGCTGTATTTTTTTATCTTTTGTTCTTGGGTTAATATTTTGAATATCAAAAAGCATTCGCATGTTTTAGATGTTTTTTTATATTCAAAAATTTTATTAAAAATTAATTATGAATAGTGACGTAAATTTTCATTATTGAAAAACATAATAAAAACAACAAATTGTTAGATGAAAAATTAAATTTTGTCCGATGACGGACAGATGATTTTTTCGTCCAATGCCTTTTTAGAATAAAAACCTAAACTATTAATAACAATAATGAAAATTTACGTCACTATTCGTATATCATATTGAAAGTCTATGTCTGAGCGACTAAAAATATCAGATGAGCGCAACTGAAGCCATGAGAGATGCGAGGAGTTCTTTAGCTTTTGAACCTAATAGGTTTGATTGAAAAAGGGCTTTGGCTTTATTCAAAAACAAAATTGTTTTTGGACATTATCTATTCTGGAATAATAACATTTTAAATAAAATGCTGTTATTCCAGCCTTACAGTAATCGCGGTAATAACCAAAATCATATTAGATAGCGGAATTATCGCGCTTTTCGTGAAAACATGTTGAAACGTTGTATCTGCAATGATACCAGCAGCATGTTAACTAATAATAAATAATCTTAAAAAAAGCAATGCGACCACTGAGGGTTAGAACAACCCCTGCTGGCGAGGATTCGATGATCCACTTTTTGCTTCGCGAATAAAATTCCAAATTTTATTCAAGCCCCAATCTTGTATCCATTAATTGTTTTACGGTGTGACGACCGTAAGCAGGATGCTTAACACTAACCGATGTCATTTTCTGGGTTAGAAGCAAATAACTAAAACATTGCTAACGAAGATTTAAAAAATATCTAAATCCCACATCAAGCACGATTGCGAACATTCAAACAAACAGGACTTCCGCGAAAAGATGAGATGCGAGGCAAAAGCGAGCGAAAGGAGGGAGTTTATAAATAATAAATGACCGACTTAAGCGAGCTTTTAACAAAGCAGATCGCTTTTCGCGTAAGTCCTGACAAAAACAATAAAAAAGGAAATTACTATGAATACTACTAAACTAAAATCAAAAAATTCTTACAAGTATTTTTTGAATAATCCTGAAGTTAAACCTCCAGGATATCCGCCAAGAATAATGCGCACTCAGGAAGTGCTTTATTATTTAAGCACCAACATTAATGAATTTAATAAACGTTTCAGGCCTGAGCTTTCTGAAATTAAATTAGGCAATCATGCTGTTGGGTTTGACAGGTTGCAAATAGATGCACTAATTAACCAAATCGAATCGGCAAGCATTGACTTTGATTCTTCACTTAATAATAATATGAGTCGCGGTAAACAGCGTCCCATACAAACCAAAGGAGGTTCCACATGGGAC
>JASFHH010000018.1:0-29544 GCA_050123335.1 Gammaproteobacteria bacterium | reverse complement strand
CGATAGCTCAATTTGTTGCTTTGTTGTCGCATGATGAAAAATTACTGGATTGTTTACACGAGTTACCTGGGTGTTTAACTAAAGCATTAGCATGTGATTGGTCACTAATATTACCAGAATTGAAAGAAATTGAGCGTACTTTTGTGATCGCGCGCGGTTATGGTTTTGGTATTGCACAAGAAGCAGCGCTTAAACTTAAAGAAACCGCAGTAATTCAGGCTGAAGCATTTAGTTCGGCGGAAGTGTTACATGGTCCGTTTACTTTGGTAAGACGTGATCGTCCATTTTTGTTATTGGCACAAAATGATCGTTCTTTACCTGGTATGATTATGTTGGCAAAAAAAATCAAGAATTTGCATGGCGTGCCTTTTATGGCAATTCCAAAAAGTTTGGTTTTTGATGATGAATTAGCTGATGTTTTGTCAATGGCTCTGCCACTGCCGGAATCATTGCATCCTGTCTTAGATCCATTAATGGTGATTCAGGCTTTTTATCCCATGGTAGCGCAATTAGCAGTGCTGCGTGGTTACAATCCTGATACACCAGAGAATTTGCAGAAAGTTACTAAGACCAGGTGATGAGTGAGCATATATCGTTCTCCAATTGCACCCAAAACTAAAAAAAGCACAATTTTTTTTAAACCTTAAGCTTACCTTAATGCTAATCAGCTATAATGAGCATGAACATGGTTGTAGCTGAAATGGTCAGATATTAGAGGTTTTAAATATGCTAAAAAAAGATAAAAATAAACAACTGGAAGGATATATAAAATGTTTTGAAAGAATAAAGGGTTTAGATCCTAATAGCAAAACAAAATTATTGAGTATTTGCAGAGTAAATTCTAATATACTTGAAAGTAAAACTATTACGCCAGAAGTTAAAAAATTTATCAACTCAATTACAAGAAGAGTATATAACCATAGCAAAACCAAATATGTTGATACAAGTTATCCTTCCGCAAGTACCGGGTACAAATTTCCTGATAAAAAGGGTATTCTATTATATATTAATTCTAAAAAAATAAAAAAATCAAAGGATGTTATCTATGCAGAATGTTTTACAACATTAAAAAGATTAACACAACAGGAAAAAGAAAATTTACTACAGTATAATGATTGTGACATTAGTCTTTTAAATCTGAATATCCCGAACAAGAAAATACGTAATGTTATGGATAAAGTTGCGGCCTGGGTACAGCTTGCTAAAAGAAAAGAATACAAGGTATGGCTTGAGTCTGGCGATAGAATTTGGTGGGTCGATAATGGCGATTATTTAAAGAAATGCCCGCCACCAACTGAGCAAGGTTTTAAAGAATATATACGGCATGTTGTCATGAAAAAGCAAAATAATAAAACTTATATGCGGCAGTGTTTGGAAGAATTAAAAAAATTAAATGATGATGAAAAACAAGATTTGTCTAATAGATTCGGTATAAATATTGATCTAATATGCAGCGGGAATAATCCAGATGATTTTGTATCTATGCGAAAAACGGTATGTGGATGGATTATGGCACAAAAAAAGAGAAAAAATTCGACTTGGCACACACATGTGCAGACAGGCAACCCTTGGTTGATTAGGCAAGAAAACGGTGGTTCAACATGTTTTCCAACCATGTATGGTTTTTCTGATTATGTTACATACAGCATTAACGAGAAAAAGGAAAATGATTATAAAAAGAATTTTCAAACATGCTATTTAATTATTAAAAAGCTTGATAATAATATACAACAATCCTTATTAGCATATTTTAATTTAAAGGATAGTGTGTTGCAGAATAAAAAAGTTTCTGAAGATGTTGTGAGTTTAATAAAAACAGTTTCCCTGTGGGCATATACACAAATTACAAATAAACGTGGAGCGTGGCGTGAACATGAAAAGAATAATTCTCCATCTTGGTCTGTTCCAACGGAAGTGAATTGTAAATATCCATTTCCAAGTGCAGAATGTTTTAGAGTATATGTAGAGGAAGTCTGTAATGGTGAATATCAGTTGAGGAAGGCACCTAAAAAAGGAAAGAAAAACAAAAAAAGAAGCAAAAAATCAGACATCAAAAAATGCAGAAAAGTGAAAATAATAGAAAAAAAAGGAAACGAATAGTTCGACATTATAAACAAAATAAAGAAAAAACAGGTCAAAATAATAAGAAACGAAAATTAAATTCCACAGAAAACACACAAGTTGAAAAAAAATCATCATATGGTTTATCTGTAAATAATAATCTTGATTTGTTTGATTTAGATTTATCAGATATATTGAAAGAGCAAATAAATGAGGAGATTCCCACTTTTGTAAACACAACAAAAGAGAATACAAAAGTAAAAAAGAAAACCCCATTTAAATTTTTCTCAGAAACAGAAGAAGATGATATAGATTCAGAATATGATAAGCAAATAAAGCTAGAAGGGTTTAATGAAAATGAACTTGAAAATCAGATAAAAGAACCGGAAAACGATTTTGGTTTTTTCTTGCGTGAGGGATTTAATAACTACGTGTAATATGACGCTCATAGACAGAGATAAATTATTGTTGCATTTGAGGTAAAGTAGGTCTATACTTCTTGCATTATGAAAATTATGAATGATCAACAATTGGTTTCATTCAACAGCGAGTCTGCTGCTGTATGCTATTATCTTTTTGCTTTTCTACGTTTTTTTGGCCTGTAAGGGTCAAATATATCATCACACACAATTTAATCCATTTCACACTAAGTAATAAAAATATTTTTGAGGAATTTTGCATATGAATTTAAAAGTAATCGGCGGTATCTTAATGATTTTAGGTACTTCAATTGGCGCGGGAATGCTGGCGCTACCAGTTGCATCGGCGCAAGCTGGCTTTGCAAGTTCTGCAGTATTATTGATATTATGTTGGTTGGGTATGACCATCGGCGCGTTTTTGATTTTAGAGGTTGTTCTATGGTTACCAGAAGATACTAATTTGATTTCGATGGCGAAACTAACTTTAGGCAAATCTGGTCAAATCATTGTGTGGTTAAGTTATTTAATGCTGTTGTATACATTATTATGTGCTTATATTTCTGGCAATAGTGACGTATTGCAAAATATATTACAAGCTTTGCATTTGAATGTGCCGCGTTGGTTGGCAACCATTTTAGCCGTGGTTTTGCTCGGTAGTATTGTATATCGTGGTGTTTGTTCAGTCGATATAGTAAATCGCGGATTAATGACAGGTAAAATTTTAATTTATTTGTTATTAGTGTTGGCGATTGCACCACATATTAATCCTGTGCAATTAATTGTTCATCATTCAAAAATTACTATTATCACTGTGATGGTGATGATTACATCATTCGGTTTTGCGATTATTGTGCCGAGCTTACGCACTTATTTTAAAAGTGATATCAGGCAGCTTAAAAAAGTTATTTTTATTGGTAGTTTAATTCCTCTGATATTTTACATTATTTGGGTGGCGATCGTGCAAGGTGTATTACCGGTCACATTGTTAAAACATTTGGCTGTTTCTGCTCACACTACTACAGGTCTAGCTAAAAACTTAGCTGTAACCGTAAATAGTAATTTGATGGGAAGTTTGATACACGTATTTACTTCAATTTGTGCTTTGACTTCTTTTTTAGGTGTTTCGTTGTGTTTGTTTGATTTTTTAGCTGATGGATTACAGTTGAGCAAACGTGGTCTGCATGGAATAATTGTAAGTACAATAACTTTTGCGCCTCCCATGTTAATTATTCTTTTATTTCCTGGAGCATTTATACGTGCTTTAAGTTACGCTGGAATTTTTGTGATTATTATTTTAATGCTATTTCCAGCGATAATGGCATGGAGTGGGCGTTATTGGAAAAAAATAGAAATTGGCAAGTACCGTTTGTGGGGTGGAAAATTTTTGTTAGCCGTTGAAATTTTTGTATCAATTGTGTTAATTGGATGGAATGTTGTTCATTTGGTTAATGTAATTTGATAATATGAGGTTGTTATGAACAAATTTTTAGGAAGTACCTTAATTGTAACTGGTACAGCATTTGGAGCAGGGATGTTGGCTTTGCCAATGATAAGCGCAGCCGCCGGTTTGTTTCCGGCTTTAATCCTATTAATAGTGATTTGGGCGGTAATGTTATTTACTGGGTTATTAACTTTGGAAGTAAATTTAGCTTTTCCAGTTTATCGTAATAATTTTAGCACTATGTCTCGCACAACTTTGGGTATTGTGGGACAAGTAACAGCATGGATTGCATGCCTGGCTCTATTATATTCACTAACTGCTGCTTATGTGGCAGGTGATGCTTCATTATTGTCGGTTGGTGTAAATTCAGCGTTAAACATCAAACTTCCTGAATGGATATATGCGGTTTTATTTGTTTTGATTTTAGGTGGTGCAGTATTTTGGAGCGCGCGGGCTGTTGATATTTTGAATCGAGCGTTTATTAGTATTAAAGGATTTTTGTTTATAATAGCTTTGGTTTTGTTAATACCGCATATTAGTTGGCATACATTTGCAAGGTCATCAGGATCTGCTAAATATGTATGGTCTTGTGCACCGATATTTTTATGCGCATTTGGTTTTCATCATATTGTTCCAAGTTTGGCTAATTATATTGGTCCGAGACCAAAAACACTTAAGTGGGTAATTATTATTGGTGCTTTTATTCCTCTGATGATTTATGTTATATGGTTGATTGTTGTTTTAGGAATAATTCCACTTTCTGGTAATCATAGTTTTATGATGCTCGTGAAAAAAAATGGTTCGGTTGGGGAATTCATGCGTTTTTTGATTGTAATCGCAAATAATCGTTGGTTGACTGCAAGTGTGGATGGGTTTTCTAATGTGGCGATGACTACTTCATTCTTGGGAGTGACTTTAGGGTTGTTTGATTTTTTAGCAGATGCTTTTAGAAGGGTGAATACACGTGTGGGAAGGGCGCAAACTGCTTTATTAACTTTTATTCCTCCGCTAATTTTCGCGATTTTTTATCCTAAAGGATTTGTGGTTGCATTAGGTTATGCAGCTATTTTCGCCGCGATTTTAACCGTAATTTTGCCTGCTTTAATGGTTTATAAATTAAGAAAACATTCTAAGCTGTCTTCTCCATATCGTGTTTTTGGTGGTACCCCTTTGTTGGTAATAGCAATGATTGCTGGAGTTTTGGTGATTGGTTTGCAAATTGCAAATGGTTTACATTTGCTGCCTAAGTTGTTGTAATTCACTTGACAATATCTCAAGAATTGAGATACTATTTTTATGAGTCAATATTTTCACATTCATCCACAAAATCCGCAAGTACGCTTAATCAATCAAGCTGTAGAAATTATTCGTGATGGAGGAGTGGTAGTTTATCCTACTGATTCAGTATATGCTATTGGCTGTCATTTAAATGATAAAAAAGCACTTGATCGAATTAAACTAATCAGAAATTTAAGTGGTAAACATAATTTTACTTTAATGTGTCGTGATTTGTCTGAAATTGCAACTTATGCAAAAGTTAATAATCCAAAATATCGATTGTTAAAGTCTTTAACTCCAGGACCGTATACTTTTATTTTGTCAGCGACCAAAGATGTTCCGGTGCGATTACAACATCCAAAGAAAAAAACCATTGGAATTCGTGTGCCTGATTGTCGGATTACTTTAGATATTTTAGAAACGTTAAATGAACCTTTGATGTCAGTGACTGTAATTTTGCCGAAAGAATCTATGCCATTGTATGATCCAAAAGACATCTATCAGCGTATTGGTTCGCAAGTTGATTTAGTCATTGATGGTGGTCCATGTGCAATAGAATATACTTCAGTAATTGATCTAACTAATGATAATCCTATCGTAATTCGCCAAGGCAAAGGCGATACTAGTTTTTTATCTTAATTTATTTTCTTGCAATTCTTTTTGTTTAAGATTTTAGGGAATAAATTTATGTTCTTGGACGCTTATCTGACCACATTAGCGTGGTTAGATACCCTGCGTTTCTCGCTCGCTAAACGAGCACGCGCCGATTCGACATCCTGTCTCAGCGGCGCTAAAATTGGCATCCAGCCAATTTTGCTCTACCTCGCTGCGATACTCGGCAAGCTTTAAAGAACATAAATTTATTCCCTAAAATCTATGACGAAGATAAAAATTACTAAAGAACGGTATAATATGCAAACCAATCAACACCAAACAGGTTTCAGCTTAATTGAAGTGTTAGTCGCTTTATGCTTAGTTGCAATTATTTTGTTAGAAATAGCTAAAGTACATTTACGATCTGTAAGAATTAACCAGCAGGCAATGTTTATCAATCAAGCAAGCGAACAGTTATATACCATGGCAAATACTATTCATGTTGCTAATGGTGATTATGTATCATTTTTAACAAAATGGAATCAGGATAATGAAGAATTATTACCGAATGGTTATGGCGAAGTTAAAAGAAACGGTGAGCAGTACAATATATATTTGTTTTGGCGTTCTAGTAAAAATTCTTTTTGGCGATGTGATATTGCACAACAAAACAAACAATCATGTGTGGAATTAATCTTATGAAAAACAATAAAACAAGTAACATGAGTAAAATAATAGGGTTTTCATTGCTAGAATTATTATCTGCTATGTTAATCGGCTTAATTCTTCTTATGGTAATTAGTAAAGTATTTATTGAATTCAATAAAACTCATAAAATTGAAAATGCTTTATCGATAATGCAGGAAAATGCGCGTTTTGCTGCGCATATTATTCGCGGCGCAGTTGCATCAGCAGGTGTGATTGGCCCAGCTAAATTAACTGATTATCTTCCTATAACAAATGCAGGGGTTACCGCAATTAATCAAATTAATACCAACAACTATTTTGTGGTATATAAAGGCATGAATAATATTTGGGTACCAGTTGTACCAAAAACTTTTAATATCACACCTAAAAAAAATACTGATGTGATTGCGGTAAAAAATATCGAGCCAATTTCGTCCATTTTAACGCAAGATTTAGATAATAGTAATAAAATTCATGTAAGCTTTTTCCCAAAGTTTAATGAAAATGATGATATAATCATTACGGATTGTTTTCACGTAGTATTAGCACATGTGCAATCAGTTTTTCGTTCTGCAATAACTAAAAAACAAATTTTAACTACGACACGCATAATCAATGATAAATTTAAAACTGGTGCTGAAATTGGCACAATTCAAACACAAGTATTTTATATTAAAAAAACTGCAAATTCAGCTTCATTATGTTATGTTAATTCCAACGGCAGAACAGATGAATTGGTTCCAGATATACTTGATTTAAAAGTTTCCGATTGGATTAAAAATAAAATTATTAAAATTAAGTTACTATTGAATCCGCCAAGCCATGTTGCACTAGAACCTAAATACTTTCAATTTGATGCAGAGGTGTTTAATCGTGAATAAGGATAAATGTTTATTCAAATTTTACGTGGTGATTACACGAGGTTTTGGGTATCTTTTTTCGACGACTAGCGTCCATGGATGGAGACGTGGGAGGTACATGGATGTACCAGGGAGGAGAAAAAAGATACCCAAAACCTCGTACATGATTATAAAAAATAATGGTTTAATATTAATTTCGGTATTAATTTTTATGAACTTAATAATGTTGTTAGTGACCATCGGTTTTACTGCTGATGAATTACAATGGCGTATGAGCAATAATCAATTACAACAAGCGCAAGTGATACAAACGGCGCAGTTTGGTTTGAAGACTGCATATTTGCAACTTAAGCAACATCATGATAGTTGTCAAATATCTATGTATTCTTCGTATGATTTATTGATGAAACCAGCATCATGGTGGCATTCAACTAAAACTTGCCATGGTAAATTTGACGGGCAAAATTATTATTATGTGGTTGAACCGTTAGCAGTTGATAATTGTTTATCAATTAATAGTAGTCTTGCAATTAAATATTGGCGAATCACGGTTAGGGCAGAGCAAAATGGTGCAGCAGAAATGCTGCAAGTGACCATAGCTTTGCCAATCAAGCCGACAGATAAATGCCCGGTTCCACGACATCAATTGACGTCTTATTTACGATCTTGGCGTGAATTATAAGGTGTCAGACACCGCGTCGCGGTGTCTGACGCCTTGCTTTGGCAAAGTGGCGCTTGACCTTATATAATTATCTATGACATAATCGCCTTTTTATACCAAGAATGGAGTGGTAGTTCAGTTGGTTAGAATACCTGCCTGTCACGCAGGGGGTCGCGGGTTCGAGTCCCGTCCACTCCGCCATCAAATTGCGAGATTACCACTATGCTACAGTCAATGAGGGATAAACTACAGGGATGGATCGCATGGATCATAATCACTGCTATTTGTTTAGTATTTGCACTTTGGGGAGTGCGTAGTTATCTTTATGGTAGAGCCGCAGATAATGTAGTAGCAAAAGTTAATGGCACTAAAATAACCAAGCAGCAGCTAGATGTAGTTTATAATCAAATGCGTCGTCAACAACAACTGCAGTTAGGCGCTAATTATTCTCCTTCAGAAAAAGCTGCAGCCGCCCTTAAGCAAACTGCTTTACAGTCCATCATTTCTTCAATGGTATTAAATAAAGCTGCTAAATCAGATGGTTTTCGGGTTGATCCAGTATTGGTTGAGGCATTGTTGGCAAAAATGCCAATTTTTCAGGTTAATGGGGTATTTTCTCAAGCTAAATTTGAACAGTTTGTGAACACTTTGCTATATTCGACAGATGCGTTTTTAGCGCAGCTAGGGAACGAAATTTTGGTTAGTCAAGTTAAGAGTGGTATTGTTGGTACGGCTTTTAGTTTACCACAAGAAATTGATCAGCTTATTAAGTTAGTTAATCAAAAACGTAGTTTTAAATATTTAGTCATTCCAACAAAGCGTTTTTTAACACAAATTAAATTGCCAACTAAAGCTGCAGAAAATTTTTATCACCAAAATCTCGATAATTTCAAATTACCGGAAAAAGTTAGCATCCAATATTTACAGTTATCAATGGCTAATTTAATGCGTAGCATTAAACCTACAGCAGCGCAATTAAAAGATTTTTATAATACTAATATTGTTTCTTACACCAAACCAAAACGATGGCATTTGGCGGGCATCATGATTGCTGTACCAAAACATGCGTCAAAAAAACAGGTGGACCAGGCACAGCAAAAATTAAATTTGGTTGCAAATAAAATCAAACAACATGTGGATTTTGCTGCTTTAGCGAAACAATATTCTGATGATACCGGAACTGCAGCAAAAGGCGGTGAATGGTCTTGGGTGACAGAAGCACAGTTGCCAACTGAATTACGCGTGGTATTGCCTAATTTGAAGAAGGTTGGTGATATTACTATGCCGATTAAGACGATGCAGGGTTATTATATTTTGCAATTATTGGGAACACAGCCGCAGCAAGTGATTCCATTTAGCAAGGTTAAAGATAAAGTTTTACAAGCATATAAACAGCAAACTGCTGAACGAAAATTTGCAGATCTTAGAGATAAATTAGCTAATATTACTTATGAGAATGCCGATTCATTAAAGCCGGCTGCAAAACAGTTATCTTTGCCAATCCAGACTACGGATTTATTTACTAAAAGTGGTGGGAAAGGAATTGCTGCTAATCCAAGAGTTATCGCAGCAGCTTTCGGTGATGAAGTATTAAATCAAAGTGAAAATAGCGATCCAGTCGATTTATCTGATAATTCAGTGGTAGTATTGCGAATTAAACAGCATGTTCCTGCGTCAGTGAAAAAATTTGCGGAAGTTAAAACACAAATTGTCAATCAATTGCGTCGTGCAGCGGCAGCACAAAAAGCAGAAGATTTTGGTAGTACGATAATAAAAGAATTACAAAACGGTAAAACGCTAAGTAATGTTGCAAGTAAATATCACTTAAATACGCGTGCTATGACTAATGTTGGTAGGCATGCTAAAAATTTGGATACCAATATTTTAGAAGCAGCATTTCATATTGCGCCTTCAGTGAAAAAGGGTGCGCCAGCGGTAACAGGGTTAAGTTTGCCAACTAATAATTATGTGGTGATTGTATTAACTGGAGTTAAAGAAGGTGATGTTAAGCAATTAACTGCATCTGCGCGTCAAGCTTTTCAACAAACTGCAATTCAACAATTGGGTTTGTTGGAATATCAATTATATGCATCAGGTTTAATAAAGAAAACCAAGATTAAAAAATTCCCGCAAAATTAAGAGTTGTAAGTAGTCGGGTCGTGAGCTTTACATAATTACAATGCTCTGTTTGTTGCTTTGTAATCATGTAAAGCTCCGACCCTCAATGAGTTTAGCTATTACCTCGTAATCATGTGATGAGTGAAGATGCGACCCCATTTACTCTAATTCACTAATACCAACACAATGAAATCCGGCATCTACATGAATTACTTCGCCAGTGATACCGGCGGCTAAATCAGAACATAAAAAAGCTGCAGTATTACCTACATCTTCGGCTGTAACGTTGCGTTTTAATGCGGAAAATTTCTCACTATAACTTAGCATTTTACGAAAATCTTTGATTCCGGAAGAAGCTAGAGTTTTAATCGCGCCGGCGGAAATTGCATTGGCACGGATACCTTCAGGACCTAAAGAGGTGGCGATATAGCGCATATTAGCTTCAAGGCTAGCTTTTGCCGGCCCCATGACATTATAGTTTGGTACGGTACGTTCAGAGCCTTGATAGGTAATAGTGAGCAATGCGCCATTGCGTCCTTGCATCATACTGCGTCCGGCTTTAGCCAATGCCGCAAAACTATAAGAGCTAATATCATGTGCGGTTTCAAAGCCTTTGCGGTTGATGGCTTTTAAATAATCACCTTCTAATTGATCGGCTGGTGCGTAAGCAATTGAATGAACGATGATATCCAATCCCGGCCAGATTTTTGCTAATTCGACAAAGACATTTGCGATTTGCTCATCGCTAGTGACATCGCAGGGTAGTACAATATCAGAATCAAATTCCTTGGCTAGTTTGGTGGTTGAGTTTAACACTCGTTCATTTTGATAGGTGAAGGCCAGTTTTGCTCCTTCCTTGTGCATTGCTTTAGCGATACTATAAGCGATTGAGCGATTGCTAATCATCCCGGTAATTAAGGCCAGCTTGTTCTGTAAAAAATCCATAATTTGATATCCTTTTGTTTTTTCATCATTATTATTTTCGCATAAAAATCTTTGTAAAAAAATGTAATTTTTTACTGGATTTTTTAAAATAATTTGCTATGCTTAATTTTCACATTAACAAAAATTTGTATCAACTTAGATTAGCATGGAGGCTATAAATGATAATTTTCTACCCAGTGTTTCACCCGAAAACTTTATTACCACCAGTTAAAAAATAAAATTTTTAATTTTTTCATATTGTTGGCAAGGAGGCTATTTATATGAATATATTTTACCCGATCTTTTATCCGGTTTTTAAATTTCCGTCAAAAAATGAAGATCATCGACCATCAATAAAGTTCATTAAAAACAAAGACAAAAAGAAAAAATCTAAAGAGTTTAATGAGCAATTAGCTGAAAGGTTAGAGGAGCGGGCTGAAAAGGACACTTTTGGCGGTATAGACAGTCGTGTTGCTATGTGGTTTTTTCGTGATCCAAAGTAACTGACGTTATATATTTAAAAGTATTTTCTAATAATTTATGTGAATTTTGGCTTACGCAGTGTGATTTATGGGTTTTGCCCCATGGAAGTTATCCCGGAAATCGCGCAGCGATTATCCGGGATCCACCGTTAAAACTGAAAATTCATAAAATTTGGCTAGAATTTTAAATTAGTTTAAGATAACATTTGCCGATCCAATAAACTAAAAGAGGAAAGCAAATGACAGTACAAATTGATAACGAAAAATGCATTGGCTGTGGCGCATGTATAGACGTGTGTCCTGTTGCAGCGCTGAGCATGGAAGGTGATAAGGCCAAAGTAGATCCGGAAACATGTATTGATTGTGGTGCATGTATTTCTGAATGTCCAGTAGAGGCTATTGCAGCAGCAGCTGAATAATAGCTTTAATCACTATGGTGCGCTTTTTGCGCACCAGTGCACTTCTTCTTCTATCTATGAAAATTGGTAAGTTACATACTTATTGGATTATTTTACGTTCGATTTTAGTTACGCTTAGAATTTCTTGTACTCTGTTATTTATTGATATTTTTGGTAAGTTGACTCGCCGTAAAGTAAATAAGTGGCTTCATAAGTGGTGTAAGCAATTGTTTCAATTAATTAAGTTAACTTATACAGTGTTTGATCCTTATAATTTGGAGTTAAATCAAGAACGTACATATATTGTTATGAGTAATCATGCAAGTTTATACGATATCCCTTTAATTATATTATCTTTGCCAGGAAGTATTAGAATGATGGCAAAAAGAGAACTGTTTCGTGTGCCTTTGTGGGGTACAGCAATGAAGCATTGTGAGTTTGTGCCGATAAGTCGTGCAGATGGTAAGAAAGTTACTCGGGATTTAAAATATGCAAAAAAGATGTTGGAGAGTGGCATTGTACTTTGGATTGCCCCAGAAGGCACCAGGTCTAGATCCGGAAAATTGAATACTTTCAAAAAAGGTGGTTTTTTACTTGCTAGACAAGCAAAAGCCATGGTTATTCCGGTTGGTATTCGTGGGGCAGGTAAAGTTTTGCCGCCAAAAACTTTAAATTTTAATTTGGGAGAGCATGTTGAAGTGCATATTGGCAAGCCAATTGATACGACTCAATATACTCCCGCACAACGTGATCAATTAGTTGAAGATGTTAGGGCGGCGATCAAAGAAGCTGCTGATTTGTAATGTGAATATTGTGATATGATGGAGGTATATTTTGAAAAAAGTCATAGTTTTTCTATTGCTTGGTATTTTTTCTAGTGTAGTTATTGCATCCAATCAAAAATACAACGTTACTTATTTAAAAAGCAAAGGGAAAATCGATTCTAAATCTCAACAGCAATTGGTAATTAGGCAAGAATACTTACAAGCTCAAGCGAAATTACGATTAGCAAAATTACAAAATCAGCATTTAGTCGAGAAGTTAGAACAGGTATTAACTCAAAATCAGGTATTGCAGAATCTTAATACTGGACAACAACAAAAGATAGTTCAACAACAGAAAATAATTCATCAACTAAATGCTTGGATTGATTTGGATTCGCAACAGCAATCAGCATTTACTTCATCACATTTAATCTCTGAAAGATCATTATTAAATTTCCCTTGGTTTAATCAATTAATGCAACAATTAGATTTACCACTTACTATAACTGGTGCAGTGCTTATAATTATTTTATTGTTATTATTGCTGCTTTATAAAGCTTTTCATCAACACGTATTTAAAAAACAATTATCGGAGAATGTTGTAACTAAGACTTCTGAACCGGCAAAAAATGAAAATTATCAGTATTTGGCGGGTGAAGATATAGTAACGGCTAAACTAAATTTAGCGCATGCTTATTATGATATGGAAGATTTTAGTAGCGCCAAAGAAATTTTAGTTGATATTATTAGGGAAGGTACTGTGGAGCAGCAAGAAGAAGCAAGGAACTTGTTAGTTAAGATAAATAAAGTTTAAACGTGAATTTGTATAGCTAGCTCCCTATAAACTGATGCACGCAAAAGTTGTTTATTAAAGATGTTTGGGTTGTTTTTTTCTCCTCCCATGGTACGTCCATGTACCTCCCGCGTCTCCATCCATGGACGCTAGGTCGTCGAAAAAACAACCCAAACATCTTTAATTTGCATCAACTTATATTTAACTGATTTTTGTGTGGCAATTATAAGGTTTTTATTAATGAGAATTACACTCGGCATAGAATATGATGGTACAAATTTTCATGGATGGCAACAACAAGCAAACTTGAGGACGGTGCAAAATGATTTGCAGATTGCGTTATCGCAAGTTGCCGATCAGCCAATTGAGATAATTTGTGCTGGGCGTACTGATGCTGGCGTGCATGCTTATGGGCAAATAGTACATTTTGATATTGATGTTGATCGTCCTTTGCGTGCCTGGGTATTAGGTTGTAATTCAATTTTAACTTCTGATATTGTCGTTAAATGGTCAAAAGTTGTTAATGATAATTTTCATGCGCGTTTTTCTGCGCTTAACCGCACTTACCGTTATGTAATAATTAATACCGCAATTGCTCCAGCGATTATGCGCTATTATCAAACGTGGCATCCAAAAATTTTAGATGAAAAAAAAATGTTTGATGCAGCACAATATTTATTAGGTGAACATGATTTTTCTTCATTTCGCGGCGCAGATTGCCAAGCTAAAACGCCGATGCGTAATGTTCAGAAAATTGATATAAAACGCCAGGATAATTTGATTATAATTGATATTTCTGCAAATGCTTTTTTGCACCATATGGTGCGTAATATTGTTGGGGTATTGCTTGCTATAGGTGAGGGTAAGCGGCAGCCCATTTGGGCAAAAGAGGTATTGCAAGCTTGTGATCGCAGCGCTGGCGATATCACCGCGAAGCCTTTTGGTTTGTATTTAATGCACGTGGAATATCCAAAAGAATATGATATACTACCTTAGCAATTATGAGGTTTTGGGTATTTTGTTCTCCTCCCTGGTACATCCATGTACCTCCCGCGCTTCCATCCATGGGCGCTAGTCGTCGAACAAAATACCCAAAACCTCATAATTGGCTAGATATATTTGGGAGATTGCAAATGAGCTGGTTGGAAAAATTATTACCATCTATCAGGTCAAAAGGTATAAAAAAAGATATTCCAGAAGGAATCTGGAGTCAATGCGATCAATGCAGTGCGGTTTTGTATCTTCCTGAATTAAAACGACATCTTAATGTTTGTCCAAAATGCGGACATCATTTGTACATTAGTGCGCGTCAAAGATTGGAAAATTTTTTTGATAAAGATTCTTGGCAGGAAATTGGCAAAGAAATTGAATCTCGTGACTATTTAAAATTTAGAGCTAAAAAGAAATATAAAGATCAATTAAATACTTCACAAAAAACCACTGGAGAAAAGGATGCTTTAGTTGCAATGGAGGGTATGTTGTCTGATATGCCAGTTGTTGCTTGTGCGTTTGAATATAAGTTTGTTGGTGGTTCAATGGGTTCTGCTGTAGGCGAAAAATTTGTGCGTGCAGTTAATGTTGCAATTGATCAACGTATCCCATTCGTTTGCTTTTCTGCCAGTGGTGGTGCGCGTATGCAGGAAGCCTTGATTTCGTTATTTCAAATGACTAAAACTAGCGCGGTTTTAGCTAAGTTATCGCAGGAGAATATTCCTTATATTTCGGTGTTAACTAATCCTACTATGGGAGGTGTTTCGGCAAGTCTTGCGACATTAGGTGATATTATTATTGCCGAACCTGATGCTCTAATTGGTTTTTCTGGTCCAAGAGTTATTGAACAGACGATTAGACAAAAACTTCCTGAAGGTTTTCAACGTAGCGATTTTCTATTTGAACACGGTGCGATTGATATGATTGTTGATCGTCGTCAATTACGCAAGCGGATTGTTGGTTTATTAACTAAATTAACCCATTTTTCCTAATATGCATTTCGATAATCTTAATTCATGGTTATCCTGGCTTGAGTCACTAAATGTTGTGCGTAATGCATATGTTGCTAAACAGCAGGTGACCGAAGTTGCGAAGCGGCTTGGGTTATTCCCATTCCCAAAAAAAGTTATTACAGTTGGTGGTACTAACGGCAAAGGATCTTGTATTGCTTTGTTAGAGTCGATTTACAATGCTGCTGGATATAAAATTGGTGTATTTACTTCGCCGCATTTATTGCGTTTTAATGAACGGATTAGGTTACAGCGCAAAAATGTAAGTGATGAAAAAATTATTGCTGCTTTTGATTTAATTGATAAAGCTAGATGCGATATTCCATTAGTTTATTTTCAATTTGCTTTTTTAGCGGCTTTATTGATTTTTAAAGATGTTGATCTTGATTTGGTTATTTTAGAAGTTGGTATTGGTGGAAAATATGATGCAACTAATATTGTTGATACGGATTTGGCAATTATTTCTAGTATTGATTTAGATCATTGCGAAATATTAGGAGATACGCGTGAACAAATTGCTTTAGACAAAGCAGGAATTATGCGGTCAAATAAGCCAATTATTTGTGGTGATTTTTATCCGCCTGGTGCTATTTTTGCTGTGGCAAAAAAAGTTCAGGCTAAATTATTTTGTCAGGATAAAGATTTTCGTTATGAAGAGATTGATGATTTCTGGAATTGGCAAAGTGCAGCTAAGAGACTAGAAAATTTACCGCGTCCAACCAATATTTTATTACAGAATGCAGCAACGATATTAATGGCAGTTGAAAGTTTTAATGATATCATGCCTGTTACAGATCAAGATATATTACAAGGATTAACCGATATAATAATTTTAGGGCGCCAGCAGTTAATATCTATTGATGGGAAAAAGATTTTATTAGATGTGGCACATAATCCTGCAGCTGCGCAATTTTTGTTGGCAAAATTACGTGGGCTTAAAATTGCCGGGAAAAAACATGCAATTATCGGATTTATGCGGGATAAAGATATTGCAGGGACATTGATTCATTTTGTTGATGATATTGATCAATGGTGGGTTACAGAGTTGCCTAGCCCACGTAGTGCAAAAATAGAGCAATTGGAGTCAGCTTTAGAGTCAATAGGTGCAAAAAATATACAGCATTTTTCTAAACCGCTTGATGCATTACAAGAAGTTTTGCAACAAGTTAAAATTGGCGATATTATTGTGATCTTCGGATCATTTTTATTAGTAGCAGCAGTGTTACAGCAAGCAGATTTATAAATCTGTCATCCCGCGGCTTGACCGCGGGATCCAGGCTGTTTAGTTGTTTTTTTGCTGGATTTCGGATAATCGACTACGTCGATTTTCGGAATGATAACTGTCAAAGGATTTTTTTATGGATATTGGATTAAAACGGCGCCTTATTACCGCTATAATCATTTTGGCATTGATTGTAATTTTTGTACCAATGTTATTTAAACAACATAAAAGTTCTCACGCAACGCATGTGGTAATAACTACTCCTGCAATGCCTCCATCGCAGCCGCAGGTTGATCAGCAACAACAACCAGTTGAACAACAAACGCAGCCGCAGGTTAATCAGCCACAGCCAGTTAAACAACAAACGCAATCTCAAGTTGTGCAGCCGCAGCAGACTAACGCCCAGCAGACAACTGAACAACAAGCAACTCAACCAGCCGAGCAACCAATTAAGCAACAAACTGAACAGCCAACACAATCCCCAGTTGTACAACATCAGCAAACTAATGTAGAGCAACCGAAGAATCAATTTTCAACAATGCCTACAGTAAAACCAAAACCAAAAATTACGCAAACAGCAATTAAGGTTATTAAAATCAAGCCAAAATTTACACCGGCTGTGTTGCCGCACAAAATAAAACCTAGATTGACGCCGAAACCGAAGTTAAAACCAAATGCTAAAGCCTATGTAGTACGCTTAGGCGTGTTTGCTAATGATGAAAATGCAACAAAATTAATTCATAAGTTACGTGATAAAGGTTTTACTTCATTTGGGTATAAGTACAAAAAGCGGGGTAATAAGATTTTGACGCATGTGTATGTTGGTCCATTAGTTACGCGTAAACATGCAGAACAAACAGTACAGCAGTTAAAGAAAATTATGAAATTAAAAGGTGTTGTAACGCCATTTGATGCAACTAAATTATATTAAGGAGTAGTTTATGATTAACATTGCTCAGTTTAATTGGTTCGATTATCTTCTTACAATATTGCTTTTAATCTCAGTAGTTGCAGGTTTTAGGCAAGGTTTTGTTAAAGGTTTGGTGGCGGTTATAATTTGGCTGGCAGCTTTATTAGTGTCACTACTATTTGTTGATAATATTGCAGTTTATGTAGTGAAAGTAATTCCTTCAGTTTCGTGGTCGTATTTTATTAGTTTTATTTTTTTGGTATTAGTAATATTAATTCTTGGTTCGATTTTATATTATGCTATTCGGTGGGTAGGGAGGTTTGGTGATAATATTATTGGTGGTTTGTTTGGTGCTATCTTTGGATTTATAAAAGGCATGTTAATTATAGCAGTATTTGTTGCGGCATTTTCGGCAATTAATTTTTATCAATATCAATGGTTCAGGTACTCACAGTTAGTTCATTTTTCACAAAATATTATTAGTAATATACAATTGCATATACCCAAAGTTACTAAGAAAATCCGTAAGAAAGTGCATTAAAAGGAAAATGTTATGAAAGTCGTATGTTTACTTGGTAGCCCAAGAGTAAGTGGTAACAGTACAACCATGGCGCGTAAATTCTGTGAAATACTGGAAAACGCGGGTGCCACCATACAATATGTTTCACTTAACAAATTAAATTATCGTGGTTGTCAAGCGTGCGAAGCTTGTAAAAAAACATTAGAGCAATGTGTCTTAAAAGATGATTTAACTGATGTGCTAGCAGCGGTTCAAACATCTGACGTGTTCGTATTGGCATCTCCTGTTTATTTTGGTGATGTTTCTGCTCAACTCAAAGGTTTTATCGATAGAACTTATAGTTATATTTCTGCTGGTTACGCTGATAAAATTGGTAAACCAGATATTTCACGTCTTAAGCCAGGCAAGAAAGCTGTTATGATCTTTACGCAGAATGCTGCTTGTGATTACCATGAAGATATATTTTTGCAATACAAATCTTTGTTTAAGACTTTTTTAGAAATCGATGATATGTTGCTAATTCGTGAATGTGGTTTTCGTGAGGTAAAGGATCTAAAGGATCATCCCAACGTCATGAAAAAAATTGAATCGGCAGCTCAACAATTGCTTGATGACATGTAAAATCATTCATTTTATTTTCTAGAAAAATATTACTTCATCTATGGGTGTGATTCGTCAAATCACGCAGTTTTCACACCTATGCAAGCTTGCTTTGCGCAGATGAATTGTCAATCCTGACTCAAGATGCGACTTTTGCCTTTCACGCTACAAAAAAACGAAAAAAATTAATATTTTTTTTATCTCTTAAGATTATCTTAAGGAGTAGTTGCTATAATTTAAGCGAAATGGTGATGTTTGTCGATTAAGCGGGCAATATCGAATAAATTACCACTCGTCTGCCTGTTTGATCGTGCAAATATTAATAATAATATAAAAATTTTCATCCAGGAGAAAGTTATGCTTTCTAATTCTAAAAAAACTACACAATTATTGGAGAACGCAATTAAAATAGTTATGGAAAAAAATAAACGTCAACAATTTTATAATGTAAACGCATTACGGGAACTTTCTAAAGAAGTATTCTACAAAATAGATACCTGTATTAATGTGTTGCGGGTTATAGTAAAGTGCGTCGCTATGGAAGCAACAAAAAAAATGCCGAAAAAAAGCAGCATAATTGTGTCGTACGCTAGAGCGAGATATATTTTAGATAAAATAGGATTTGGTAGGTGTTCAGAATTTGCTGATTTTGCACAAGCGGAGCTATGTAAGATCAGAGAGCTTAACGGCGTTAAGATTGAAAAACATAATTTTGTACACAAAACCGGTAAGATAAATAAGAAGTTTGAAAGAAAGTATGATAATGTTCAATTAGAAAAGCACTATATTGATAGGTTGAAAGAAAAAGGTCTTGGAGGAAGCGGTACACATGCTATTGTTATTTGTCATAAACAGAAGGAAATATTCAGTAATCAAAATTTTATGGCCATAGTTGATCTTCAAAATAAAGAATATGATATTTTTAACTATCATGGTGATTTGTATGCTTACATATTGAAAAGCGAAAAATTATCTTATATGCGCAGGTTTATTGAAGAAGCGAGGAAGCTCAATTTGTCAAAGAGTGATGAATTTTCTTCCAGGATTTTACAATGTAATAATCTTGATCAGGAGTTTAAAGAATATGTAAATAACGAAAAACTAGTGAATAAATGTCATGCAGTTATATTTAATAAAGTTACAGGCCGAATAAAAGAGTGTTTAAAAAATATAAAGAATAGACGTACGCTATTTATGCTAACTCATGATCTGATGAAAATCATTGATGGTGAGAAGAAAGTTTATCAATATAGTTTTTCTCAAAAGGAATATGTATCTGTAAAGTTGATAGAAAATACATTTGAAACTCTCTTGCAGGTACAGCTTTTAAGAAAAATATTACATCACTATAAAAAATTTACATTAAAAAATGTGGTTGATTTTTTCGACACATTCAAAAAAAATACTGATAAAGATGACAAAGTGCAATTTGTTTATAAATGTCGTGATATTCAAAAGAAAATTGAAGCTAAGCTGTCAAGTAAAAATATTTCAGCTGAAATTTATATATATAAAGGAAAAATCGCCTTATCTATTTCTGCTAATATGACAGATAAAAATAAGGCTAACAAACGTTACAAATATTTTCTTGGAATTTTGAAAAAAATTATAGGCAACAGTGTAGAAGATTTTAAGAAATATTGCATACATCAATATTGGCATAACACTAAAGAATATAAATTTATCATAAAAGATCTTTATAATTTATTATCAGGTGGGATTAACCACAGCAAAAACAAGAAAATTTCACAAAGGAAATCAATAACGTCAAAGACTTTACAACAGCGAACGCTAATGAAAAAATCTCATCTCAACGGTGAAAATAAGTTAACACAGCAGATAGATTTTATTTTTTCTAATTTGCTTAAAAAATATAAATTTGTTATTGGCAAAGAAGAGACGAAACAAGTAGTTTTCTTATGGTTTTCAAAGAAAGACATAAATGAAATAACTTTGGAGCAGCAGAAGCTGATTGCTAAAACTATTGTGGACGCGTCGTTTTCTACGAATATTTTTAATTTTTTTTGCTGTAATAATAATCGCGTGATTAATGTCACTAAATTTATGAATAAATTGAATTGGCTCAGAATTGATTCCTGCGCCTCCAAGCCTAAAATTTAGTAGTGGAAAGTTTAAAACAGCTTGGATTTTGAGATATTACTTTTGCGACTTATTTTGCTGAATATGGCAAAGAAGAATGATGTAAATTAATTCTTAATTTGCCAGTTTTATCTTTAATGTATCCAAAAGTGTATTCAACCTTAACTGGTTTTCCTTGCATCGGCGTAAAAAAATAGTTTCCCATCGCAACAGCATAATTTCCATCAGTAAAAAAACCTACATTTTTAAACTTCACCTTAATCCATGGCTGTAGTGCAAAACCATGATCTTCAGGAAAGTGTTTATTATTCCCTATAAAATAGGAAAGAGCTCCTTCTCTTGATAATCTAAATTGCTGTTTAGTTGTTTTTGTAGGTTTAAACAAAACGGGACCTAATTGATAAGCATAGAGATTATTGATAACATTTTCAGCTGCTTGTTTATAGTTTTTGTGCTCTGAATAAGCCTTGCCTATATTAACAATACCGTTTCCCCAGGCTTTTTGTGCTTTTATAATCTCTTGTTTAGTGATCTTCGTGTTTTTGTTGGCATATGCTTGAAAACTAATTAGAGTAATAGAAATGAAACTAAAAATTATTTTTTTCATTTGCTTAGATTGTAAAATATTCATGATTTTTTCCTTCGTTTTTCTAAAAGTATGTCCTATATATTTTTATTATCAATAAAATTAGATTACCAATTAATTCAAACAAAAACAAATGGTTTTTTATAATTAGTTTTGAGAAGACCATGGGTAAAAAAATTCCGGGATGACAATGTAGTGTAAAACTTCGCATCTCGAAAGGAAATTGGTATAGATATAATTTGTGATTTAGCGTTGAGCTACTTGTTCCGGAGCGGTTGTAGTAGTTGCGGTTTCTACTTCTAAACTTCTAATGGCTCGATCGGCTTTTTCGTTATATGCGCTTAAATCTTCATTTATTTCATCTGATGGATTGGTAAAAAGTTCTTTTGCGCGTTCTATAAATCTGGTTAACTCGTTGGCAAGTTTGCTGCAAGATTTCATATAACCAGGTATGGTTTTTTTACCAAAATTTTTAACAGCTGTTCTAGTTTCTTTTATAACTTCTAAACCCATATTTTTATCTCTTATTTCATAATTTCACTAACATCTTCACCAAATTCTTTTTCAGAAAATTCTATTTCTAATTTTTTATAAATATCTGCAATTTCTTGTTTAAAAGCATCACACTTGGTTAAAAAATTCTGGTTAAATTGATTTTGTTGTCTTTCAAACATATCTAATTGTTTAATAAAGTCTGCTAATTGAATTTGTTTTTTATGTAAAGTCTCCGTCATCCCTTTAAAATTAGGAGTAGGAGAATTTAATTTTAGTTTTTTTTCTTCTAGCTGTTTGGTTAATTCTTCAGATTCCGTAATATTTTTTAAAGTGACATCGATTTTTCTTAATTCATCTTCAGCCCATTTGCGATTTTGCATAATGATAATGCTGGTGCGTAACGCAGTTTTAGTGGTGCTATCAGCTCTGGATAAAGATGTTTTAATATAATCGCTGGTTAAGTGTAAGGTTTCTTTTAATTTGGAAATAAACGAGCTGAGACCAGCTAATACGACCAGAGAAGATGATATTAAAAATGATTTAGTGCTTGTTTGTGATTTTGCCATATGTTTATTGTAGTACATTATGGTGTCAGACACCAGAGGTGTCTGACACCAACATATTAGGCATTTAAGAAGCTTGAGCTACTTTCCCATTGTGCGTTTGGATAGTAAGCTAGCATAATAGTGCCGCCTTTGATTTCACTAATAATTTTACTAGCGTCTTGCTGGCTAAGAGCAGGGCAGCCCCAGCTACGGCCTAAGCGACCATGTTCAGCTAAAAACTGCTTACCTACATACCATGCAGAGTGCATTACTACCGCACGTGAGTAAACATTATCATTGTAGCCTTTATCCAATCCTCTTAATCGCATTGAATAACCATGTTTACCAGAATAGGTTTCACCAGTTAAATAGACACCAATGCTGGTGGCATCACTATTTGGTCTGTTAGAAAAGCTGGTTGCATAATCCATACCACTACCTTTACCGTGCGCTACTAACGTATTATCAATCACATGGCCATCACGCATATCAAATACCCATAAACGTTGTGCAGATGAAGGCTTTGAATAGTCGATAATAGTTAATACTTTTTGCTTATCTAAGCCCATTTTTTGAGCATGATTGTAAGCTTTAACCCCCAATTTGATCGCATCAGCGCTTAATTTAGGAGCATTAATCTGCATATTTTGTTGAATAGCTGAGCTTGCTACAGCTGCATTAGCATGTAAGCAGCAGCTTAATAAAGCCGCACTGGATGTACCTAAAATCCAATATGTTGCTTTTTTAGATTTTAATTGAGCTAATTTCTTATTATTAACTTTAAGTTTTTGAAAAAACTTGCTAATTTTCATTTGAACCCCCTCCAAAATTACATACAATATGTTAGCAATCGTGTAAAATTATAGCACAAAAGCTTATATTGAACAGGTAAAATATCTTAATAAATATTAAGAATTTACTTGCATTTTTTGTGGGTTACATCTTACATATCAAAAGTAAACTACTTTATCCTATAATCAATATGTTACTTAATATTATGTAGAAGTCGATTCTTTTTGGTCTAATATTATACGGAAGGCTCGTCTACGTAACATCAGTATGTTACACTTAACCCGCCATGAGAAAAACACTATTTATTGCAGATTTGCATTTGTCTTACGATCAACCGGAAGTTACAGAGCGTTTTTTCCAATTTTTGCAAACAAAGGTTATGCAGGCTGATGCATTATATATTCTTGGTGATTTTTTTAATTTGTGGGTGGGTGATGACGATGAGAATGCATTTAACCGCGCAGTTATTAATGCTTTGCGTAAGTGTGTTGATGGTGGTGTGCCAATTTATTTTATGCCGGGTAATCGCGATTTCTTAGTGGGGAAAAGGTTTTTTCAAGCCTCGGGATGTCGTTTACTACCCGATCCTTGTATAGTTAATTTGTATGGAGTGCGTACGTTACTTGCTCATGGTGATATTTTTTGTGTCAATGATTTTAAATATTTTGTTTATCGATTTATAGTGCGTAATTGGTTGATAAAAAAAATATTTTTATGGTTACCATTGCCGATTCGTAAAACTATTGCTAATAAAGCGCGTGAGATTAGCCAGAATTATAATGCTTCTTTGTCGCAAAGCGCTTATGATGTTGCGCAAACTGCGGTTAAACGCATTATGCGAAAATATAAAGCGAATTTGATCATTCACGGACATATTCATCATGTTGGTGATTATAAGTTTGAGCTTGATGGTAATTTGGCACGTCGAATTATGCTGGGTGATTGGGATCAGCACATAGGAAATGCGCTTGTGTGCCAGCCAAGCATCGATCAGCAAAGTTTAGATTTACAATTTATAGAAATTAAGTAAGATTAATATATCGCCGGCGCGAAATAAATTCGTGCACGGCGACTCAAGGGGAAGAATCCCGATTCTCCCCCTTGAGAATCCCCCATCGGGTAAAAGTATTTCGCGTGAACGCGAAATTTGTTAAGCTAATTATAATAACATATAGGACTTACGCGATGATGTATATTAAAGCTAAAGGATGGAGCTAATGCGACGTTTTAAGCAACTTTTTTTCTTGTTAATAATTCTATTACCTGGTGTTACTTATGCATTAGTTTATTACTTGCCGGAAAATGGAGATAATGTTGTTGGCAGTATGCGCATTGTGCAGGCAGAAAAAGGCAAAACTTTTTCTCAGCTTACGCGTTATTTTGAGATGGGACATCTCGAAATGAAAACGGCAAATCCAAAATTACGGCGTTATGGTAAATTACGTAAGAGCAGAGCGGTAACGGTGCCATCATTTTTTATTTTGCCTAATGTTCCTAAAGAAGGCATTGTGATTAATTTGCCGGAATTGCGTTTGTATTATTTTCCTCCTGATCATCATGTAGTAATTACTGAGCCGGTAGCGTTAGGAAAGCTGGGTTGGTCTACTCCATTACTTGAGACCGAAGTTATCGAAAAAGTTAAAAATCCGCCGTGGGTAGTGCCGGAGTCAATTATGTGGAATAGTATGCAAAAAGGAATATATTTGCCGAAAGTGATGCCGCCCGGGCCAAAAAATCCATTAGGCAAATTTGCATTACGTTTAGGTGCCTGGTCGGTTTTGATTCATGGGACTATTCAGCCACAGCATATTGGCAAACGGGTTTCTTCTGGATGCATTCGTATGTATCCAGAGGACATCGAATATCTCTTCCAAGCGATTGCTAAAGGTACCCATGTACGTATTATTGACAATCCTTATAAGATAGGATGGTTGGGTAATGATTTATATTTGGAAGCTCATTTGCCGTTCCTGGAGGTCAGAGGAACAGTGGATGAGGAGTTGGAGAAGATTCGTCAATTGGTGCTTTCAGCCACTTACGATCGGCCTGCCAAGATTGATTGGCATGCAGTAGTGATGGTGTTAGCTAAACACACTGGAATTCCAAATATTATTGGTAAAGCGTCTTAGTGTATTGTAAAAACACTCGAATATTTTAGCATAACTCTTTGTTTTTTCGTTAAATATTTCAATTTAAACGACTCAAAAAAAGTGTTCATATTTTTGCATTTGCTTATTATTTGTACTATATAACCTTTTGATCAGAAAAACACAGAATTTGTAAGTTCTGAAAAGTCATCAGAGGGGAAACATGTTTTTTAGTAAAAAAGAAAAAGAAGAAAAAACTATCACAATAAAAAGATTGTTATTATTGTTGTTTAAACATCAGACTTATCGTGGTCGTGATATGGAGCCATACCAAGTTAATCGGGATTTAAATCGCCCGGGATCTAACGGAGGGTCTTCTTGGCGGCTAGCTAACCATATGTTTGGTAAAGACGGGGATAAAACATTTTATTCTAAATATAAAATATTTGAAAAAGAACTGCCTGGAAATTTTCCTCGTTTGTTTGGAGTACATTTTCAGCAGAAAAATTTAAACTCACTCGCTTCTTTTATCAAATGCGTGCCTGTTATTTTATGTCCGGAATATGCAAAACTTCCAATGCAGTCAATGGACGGCAATTTTCGACTTTTAAACAGTGATGATAATTTTACAAATCTTCTTGAAAAAGAGTCATCGGATTGTGTAAAACATATTTTGACTTACGGGGTGTTTGAATTTTCAAATTCAGGAAAAAAGCCGATACATGAAACCCCGTTTAAAATCGTGTTTAATATAAGATATGATAAAGACAAAAATAAATTTTTTAAAACATGTGATATTGAATGGATAAAATTCAAAAAAGATCACCCAAAACTGCAAAAAATCATAGGTAATCCTGAAACAAAAATTACAAAATTACAAGCGTATAGAATTTTGGTACAGGAATGTAATCCAAATTATACATCACTTAATGAGAGATCATTAAATGATTTAGTAGACAAGATAAAAAAAGGAAAAATAACGAAAAAAGTGGATTTAAAGAGTATTGTTAGGAATAATTTACAAGAAATTTTTATCGATTTAGATTTAATGTTTAAAGGACAAAAACCAGAGCTTGAGCCTATGGAAGTTAAGGTTCCTAATGAAATAGAATTTGCTAAATTAATCTTTGAAGGTTCTCTTGATAATGAGGATAAGTTTTTATATTTTTTAAAACACAATAATAAACTTGATGATAAGACTAAAAAAATATTTTTTTCAAAATACAAAGATAAATTATTAACAAGTTTTTTAAACATTCTGAAGGATGATAGAATTAATGAAAAAGAAAAAGTCACCATGATTTTAAGCTGTTTGCAGGATAATAACTTAAAACAACTTACTTTTGATAAAATTAATTGGTTAAAAATAGCAAAAAGCGACAAATGTCCATCAAGTTGTAAAATTATACTGTTGTTACCAAAAATTGATCTATTTGTAGGCAAAAATTCTACAAACAAACATTCTAATTATTATTGGCAGTTGTTTTTTGATGCAGTGAATGTTGCAAATGAAGTGGAATTTATAGAGACAATATCAAGTGCCTTTTCAAGTGTTAAAGATCTGTGTAAATTGATGCAACAGAAAGAAATGAAATCAGCTGAACCATATTTGACGAGGTTGTTTAATAAACATAAAAATACGAATACAATAATAAAAGAATATTTAAAGAAACAGCATTTTACAGATAATGCTAAAAAGAAATTGTCGCCGCATAAAAAATTGTATAAGCGTAAACCTCCAAAAAAACAGGGTTCACGAAAAGATAGCTGTAAAATTCTATAAAATAAACACTAATTTTCAATGGTGCGGCTGTCCAGCTCCACTTTTTCGATCTTGTTGAAGTGCGCGGTGATCTTTTTAGCTGAGGCGTGGACTTCATCAACGTCTTTGTAAGCCAGATTAATATGTTGTGCTAAGTTATTCATTCTTTTCTCAAATCTGCCGAAATTTTCTGATAATTTTCCGAGGTGTTCCTGGATAATGTGAACTTGCTTGCGGGTGGCTTCGTCTTTTAATACAGCGCGGGCTGTGGTTAGAATTGCCATGGTGGTAGTAGGAGAGGTTATCCATACATTGGCTTTGTGTGCTGTTTCAACCAATTCAGGAAAATTTGCATGTATTTCAGCAAATACTGCTTCGGCAGGAACAAACATCATCGCGCCATTTGAGGTTTCACCAGTAATTATATATTTGTTTGAGATATCCTGAATATGTTTTTTAATGTCTAAAGTAAATTGCTTGCGTGCAGAAGTTTTGTCAATCATTGTGGCTTTAGTATCAATCATGGCGCGATAACTTTCTAGTGGAAATTTTGCGTCAATTGCGACATCGCCAGTGGGTTGAGGCAAAAAAATCATGCAGTCAACACGCTTACCGTTACTTAAAGTATGTTGTAAAGCAAAAGCTTTTTCCGGCAGCATATTACGAATCATGGCGGATAATTGAACTTCACCAAAAGCGCCACGTGAGCGTTTATCAGTTAAAACTTCTTGTAAACTAACTACATTAGTAGATAGTTCGGTAATTTTCTTTTGCGCTTCATCAATTAAGGCTAAACGTTTTACTACGTCGGTAAAAGTTTCAGTAGTTTTTTCAAATCCTTCGGCAAGCCGCTTTTCTACTTGGCCGCTGATTTCTTTGAGTTTTTGGCTGGTTTCATCGCGCATGCTACTCATGTTTTTTTGTAGACTATCTTGCAGAATTTTCAAAGTTTCCAGTTGGCGTTCATCAAATTTAGTTCGGTGTTGATGCAGCGATTGTTGAGTAGCTTCTTTAAATTCAGCTAAAGTGCGTTGCAGTTGCAATTTGTTATCGGCAAATTGTTCAAGCAATTTTTCGCGGTTTTCCTGGCTAAGTTTGCGAATTAAATCATCGCTGTCATTGATACGCTTTAATAATCGATATTTGGTATTTTGCTGCAAAATAACCCATAGAATTAGCGCGATCAAAATACTACAAAGAGGGATAAATAACCAAATTATGTTTGTTATGTTCATATGATACTCAATTGCAGTTTATAATTAATGGCTGTTCTGTCATTTTTAGGCGATTAAGAGCTTGTGGGTATCTTTTTTCTCCTCCATGGTACATCCATGTACCTCCCGCGTTTCCATCCATGAACGCTAGTCGTCGAAAAAAGAAACCCACAAGCTCTTGATAATCGCTGCTTAATAGTTGGATTAATAATATCTATAATTTACTATATTGTACCGTCTTCAATACAGAAAACAAGTTGACTAAACCTGGTTTTTAGCGATAATTAATATATTATGAAGGATAATATTCGTAGGATCACGATAAAGGATGAAGGTGTTCTGTTGGAAGCAACAGGGCTTGCGTTTGAAAACAGAGCGGTTTTAAATCCTACTTGTGTAGCGATTGGTCCAGTAGTCCACATGTTTTATCGCGCAGTCAGTGAAAATCAAATGATATCTAGTATTGGTTATGCCCAATTAGTGGACAACAAAATAATTTATCGTGCTAAAAAGCCGATTTTACAACCAGAGCATGATTATGAAAAAATGGGTATCGAAGATCCGCGTATTACTTATCTTGAAGGCACATATTATCTTTTCTATACAGCATACGATGGTAAAGATGCCAGAGTTGCTTATGCGACTTCTTCAGATTTAAAAACTTTCACCAAACATGGTTTAATTATCCCGTCGTTAACTTATGGTGAGGCAGAGAAATATTTTTGTTTGCATTCGAATGCGGCTGCTAGATTAAGCTTGTATAAAAAACGGTATAAATTTCGTTTAGAACCAGCCGCAAGATTATGGGAAAAAGACGCATTTTTATTTCCGCGAAAAATTAATGGCCGTTATGCTTTAGTAATACGGATTTTACCAGGTATTCAGGTTATTTATTTTGATAATCATAATGATTTAAAAAAACGTGTTTATTGGTATAGATATCTGAATGATCTGGATGATTATGTAATTATGGAGCCTAAATTTGTGTTTGAGCATAAACATATTGGAGGAGGTTGTACGCCGATCGAAACGAAAGAAGGTTGGCTGATGATTTATCATGCGGTTGAGGATACGCCTGAAGGTAATATTTATTGTGGTTGCGCTGCATTATTAGATCTTGATGATCCTACTAAAGTTATTGGCCGTTTGAGTTATCCGTTGCTTGAACCAAAAGCCCCATGGGAACAAAAAGGAGATGTTAATAACGTTATATTTCCTACGGGAACACATT